>JAFZWI010000077.1 GCA_017617355.1 Salinivirgaceae bacterium
ACGGCTGTAGCGGTACGGGCCGTCAGTCATCAGGTGCTTGGTGCGCGGAGCCACCTCGTGACCAACCGCGTCGAACGGGTTGCCCTTCCCCACCCTGCGCATATACACAATACTCCACACACTCACAGCCACTCCGGCCACAGCCACAACTGCGGCAGCAACGAGCCTCAACAGTGGAAAATCAGCCACCTGCGGCTGGCCGGAAGCCCACCACATCAAAGCCGGAACACCAGCAATGAAAATCAGAAAACCTAAAAGGTATCCAAGGAAGTTTCTCATAATCCTTTCTATATTAACAACATAGTTTTCATCATTTATTTCACAAACGCGAATTTATTACCGTCAACCTTTTTCCCGTTGACTTTCCATTCGCGCTTGCAAGTGCATTTCCTCTCGTTATGCTTCCAACAATGGTAGTTTATAATATCGGTAGTGCCATTGCCCCAGTTAATTACAATATCCTCGTTCATATCTTTAGCACCATCGATTTCTCCAAAAAACAACATATAACGCACCTCGTCCGCCGTGTGCAAAGAGTCTAACTGTAATCCATACATTCGTGGCATATAGGCTTTTGCGCCTTCGAAACGATTTATAAAATCATAACTCACCTCGTATGTCTCTTTCTGGAACGTGAGCGTAGTGCCCTCGAGAATGCAACTGTTGCTGGCCGGGTCAAGCAAATCGTTACCATTCATATCGGTAGCCGTTATGCTGACGCAAACTGGCGTCCAATCAACAATCCATCCACTATCGTCACCGCAAGCGACAGCCGTGAAAAGCAGGAACAAACCTGCAAACAGATTTAAATACTTCATTTTGTTAATTTTAAGTTATTTATTAAATGTTTAGATGTTATTGTTTCAGTAACGAAATATCTGGGAAAATATTGAGCCAATCCTTTTCTTATTCAATTATTCTGTAATTCTCCGGCTTCCACTTGTCTTTGGGTGTCGGTTTTTCGGCGGGGTGGCCAATGGCGATAAAGCATAGCACCTCTTGATTTTCAGGAATATCGAGCAACGCGCGGGCCGTGCGAACGCGGTTTTGGTCGGGGAAAATGCCCATCCACACGGCGCCAAGACCAAGCGCATTGGCGGCCAGCAGAATGTTCTCTGTGGCAGCCGAACAGTCGTGAATCCAAAAGTCGCGCCCCACACCATCGAGAGTTTTGGTCATATCGCCACAAACGGCAATCACACAAGCCGCACCCGCCGCCGCTCTCGACGGACCAATGGAATCGGCAATCTCTTTCAGTTTCTCGCGATTCTTGACAACCACAAACTTCCACGGCTGCTTGTTCACCGCCGACGGCGCCGCCATTCCGGCTCGCAGCATAGTCTCAATCTGAGCGTCGGTCACAGGCTCGTTGGTGTACGAGCGGACGCTTGTGCGAGTCATAATATTGTTGATGGCCGCATCGGTGCCACTCGCCTGCGCGGGCTGCTTGGCGGTAAATATCTTAATCACAGCCAATAGCAGCGCTACCGACAAGACCACAATAATCAATGTCTGCATTTTCATTTTTTAAGTTTTAAAGTGTTATTATTCAAACCATTGCCGCACATTTACCTCTTTATGCGACAACATCAACAAATATAATAAGGTGTGGCGATTTTGGTGTGGTGCTGGATGTTTTTTACGCAGATTTCGTTGCCAGCGGAAATTATGTTTCAGCCGTGTTTCACCCAAAAAACAAGAAAGCCTTGCAAACTGTTGGTTTACAAGGCTTTTTTGTTGTCGTGGAAGGACTCGAACCCTCACAAGCAGAACCAGAATCTGAGGTGCTACCATTACACTACACGACAATGGTTTTGTGCCGCAAATATAGAAATCTTTATTATGCGGTGCGCGATTTTGACTGAATTTTATTTTTTTGTTGAAACGACAATCTTGCAGAGATATAACCGATTGAAAACAAACAAATTGCACTAACGACTATCGGACAGAATCGGATTGTGAAAGCATTTGGGCAAGTTGCTTATAGCGCCAGACAACAGCCAAAACAAGCGACAAAAAGACGATTACAGGCATACGGTAGCGCACCAACGCACCGAAATTGGCGGTTGTCAGTCCGACAAAGAAGGCGTAGGTAACGACAAAAACCGACACGGCTATCAGGAACGGATTGCGCATCACAACGTTGATTATTCGGCGTAGGCCGAACTTGACGAGCAAATAAATGATTAGCAGCATAATAGCAAATGTTTCGAGGCCCGAAATGAGCATCAGCACGTTGCGCGATTCCCACAGGAACGGACGGAAAACGCCCGCCACAATGGCCGCAGGCGCCTTTGCCACAAGGCCGCCGAGCGACGGGTCAATCTCGCCAATGTCGAAACTGTTGCCGCCGTAGTACTCTTTTTTCAGGTCGTCCTGAATGATTACGGCAGTCTCGATTATGGCGTCGAGCGACTGATAGCGCTCATTAGCCAGTGAGCCCAGACGCGAGAAAAGCCCCACGCCCACAAGCCACAGCACGGCCACAATTATGGGGAAAATCAGCACACGGAACATCCGCGAGCGCATCCGATAGACGTAGGTGAACCCCATCCAGACAAGGCACGCGCCCATTGTGGTGAAAAACGAGTACGGACGAATGCTCATACAGACGTAACTGCACACTATCAGCAAGATAGCGTTGCCCACAATTCGCCTTCGAGCGATAAAAATGCTATGGACGGCGCAGAAAACAAACATCGACATCACCAGGCACCAACTGTCTTTGAGCAGCGACGAGCCCCAAAACACCACCGACGGCACAAAAAGCAAGGCAATGGCGAAGTTGCGGTCGTTATTGGGGAAGAGTTTGAGCATCAGTTTGTAGAACTTCCAAAAACCGATAAAAAGGAAGGCGTTGAGCACGATAATATTGCCCAAAAACGTCTTGAAACCAAGCAGATAGAGCGGCACATTGAACCGACAGACGGCAAACGAGTTGGGGTCGCGCCAATAGGTTGGCCAGCCTGTGGTGCGGTCGAAAGCCGAATGGACTTCGGGGGTGCGCACGCCAGCCATTATCTTCGCGAAAGCGCCAAAATTCTTATGTGCCAGTCGCTCAAGCGATTGCGTGCCCCAAAAATAATAGTGCGTGTCGGTCTCGCCATAATGATAGGTGTAGATTAGCGCGAAGGCGATACCTGCGAAAATCTTGAGCATCAGGCCGATAGTGAAATATCGGTAAAACGGCTCGTCACCAATCCGCTTGCGCTTGACCGACGAGGCTATCAGCCAGAATATCAGCAGATATAACGGCACTATCAGAACATCGATTATGGTAATTGTCTCGCGCATCGGGCACAAATATAGTTAGGAATTGATATTTAGGAATTAGAAGATAGGATTTAGAATTTTATGATTTTTGATTATCGATTTTTGAATTACGAAAGCGCTTTCCGCTCATTGCCCATCGGCGTCTGAAGTCTGTAGTCCGTTGTCTGTAGTCAAAAATCCGCCCCTGTTCGCTAATTGTCAACAACTTGATTTGCGGCGGCGGACAACGGCTGAATCTATTGAATACATTTGACTTTCACTTAACTACTAAAAAATCGAAATATGGAAACTTTTGGGACAATCTTTAAAGAAGGCGGCAAAAAAGCCCTGCTCTGCGGTTCGGGCGAACTCGGCAAGGAAGTCGCCATTGAGCTGCAACGCTTTGGCATTGAGGTAGTTGCAGTCGACCGTTACGCCAACGCGCCTGCAATGCAGATAGCGCACCGCTCGTATGTGATTTCAATGCTCGACGGCGAAAAACTGCGCGAGATTATCTACAAAGAGCGCCCCGACTACATTATCCCTGAAGTTGAGGCCATTGCAACACCAACTCTGGTGGAACTCGAAAAGGAAGGCTTCAATGTGATTCCTACTGCCCGCGCAACATTCCTGACAATGAACCGCGAGGGAATCCGCCGTCTGGCAGCCGAAGAACTGGGACTGAAAACGTCGCCTTATCGCTTTGCGGCAAACTATGACGAGTACAAGGC
>JAFZWI010000078.1 GCA_017617355.1 Salinivirgaceae bacterium
GACATCTGGACATACATCTCGATGGAATATTTCAAGCAGAAAATCAAGGCTGGTGAAGTTGGTTCGTCGGCAATGCCGCACAAGGTGAACCCAATCGATTTTGAGAACGCCGAAGGCAACCTTGGCGTGGCAAACGCTGTGTTTGAGCACTTCTCGGCCAAACTGCCAATCTCACGTATGCAGCGCGACCTGACCGACTCAACAGTTCTGCGCAATATTGGCGTGCCAATCGGCCATACCGTCATCGCACTCAAATCGATGCAGAAAGGTCTCGGCAAGCTCATTCTGAACGAAGACAAACTGAAGAGCGACCTTGAAGCCAACTGGAGCGTGGTTGCCGAGGCTCTGCAGACCATTCTTCGCCGCGAAGGCTATCCGAAACCCTACGAGACACTGAAGGAACTGACCCGCACAAACTCAAAGGTTACCGAGCAGTCGATTCACGAATTCATTCAGACACTGAACGTTAGCGATTCGGTGAAAGAGGAAATGATGAAAATTACACCGCACAACTACACTGGCATTTATTTCTAAAAAGCTGATAATGAAAAGTTTGAAGAGAATACTAAAGTACATTTTTCCACAATACTGGAAACAGACTTTGCTGAACTTCCTATTTATCGGATTGTCCGTCATTGCCGGGCTTTTTTCATTCACGCTTGTAATTCCTTTTCTGCAAGTATTGTTTGATGAATCGATAAGCCAACCCGAACTTGTATCATTTGATTGGACAATTGATTCAATATCAGCCATTTTTAATTACTATTTAGTACAGATAATAACAATATATGGAAGGATTACCGCTTTGTTCTACATATCGGTATTAGTACTTGTAGCTATATTCTTAAAAACTTTCTTTTGGTTTGCATCGAAACTTGTAATGGTGAACCTGCGCTACGGCATTGTCCGTGACTTGCGCAACAAACTTTATAATAAAATAACCCGCCTGTCGCTCGATTATTATTCCGATGAACGCAAAGGCGACGTCATCTCACGCATGACCAACGATGTAAATGAAGTGGAAACATCAGTTTTGAGATCGTTGGACATCATATTTAAAGACCCGATAACTCTTATAATGTCGTTGGGCGTACTTATCTATATGAGCCCGAAACTGACTTTATTTGTATTGGTCATGCTTCCCATATCAGGTGGAATTGTAGGTAAGATAGGCAGCACACTGAAACGCACTTCATCTGAAGTGCAAGGACGGTTGGGAAGCCTTCTTTCCCTTATTGAAGAAACACTTGGAGGTTTGCGTATTGTTAAATCATTCAACGCACACGACAGAGTTTTCGCACATTTTAATAATGAAAATCAACTATTTATCCGCGCATCAAAAAAGATGATGCGCCGCCGCGAATTAGCAGGACCACTGAGTGAATTTCTTGGTTCAGTGATTCTTGTTGTTGTTTTGTGGTTCGGCGGTCAGTTGGTTTTGGGTGGCAAAAGCGACTTGACAAGCCCCCAACTTATTGGCTATCTTGTTATTTTCTCACAAATGATTTCGCCTGCCAAACAATTCATTGACGCATGGTACGGCATACAGAAAGGTCTTGCTTCAAGCGACCGAATCGATGATATTCTGAACGCAAAAATCACCATTCAAGATTGCCAGAACCCGAAGGATATCAAAGAATTCAAGTCTGAAATCGAATACCGAAACGTGTCATTCAAATACACCAATGACATGGTTCTTAAAGACATAAACCTAACTATCAAAAAAGGTCAGACTGTTGCCCTTGTAGGGCAATCGGGTTCCGGAAAATCGACAATGGTCGACCTTTTGCCGCGATTCTACGACGTGGTAGACGGTGGAATATACGTTGACGGTACCAATATTAAAGACTTGAAAATCGTTGATTTGCGCCATTTAATGGGAATCGTAGGGCAAGAAAGCATCTTATTTAACGACACTATTTTCAACAACATAGCCTTTGGCGTTGAGCACGCCACAATGGATCAGGTGATTGAGGCTGCAAAAATAGCCAACGCCCACGAATTCATTATGGAAACACCCGACGGCTATCAGAGCAACATAGGCGACCGTGGCGGCAAGCTGTCGGGCGGTCAGCGGCAGCGTATCAGCATCGCGCGCGCCATTTTAGCCAACCCGCCCATTATGATTCTGGACGAGGCCACTTCGGCTCTCGACACCGAATCGGAAAAACTTGTGCAGGACGCGCTCTTCCGCCTGATGGAGAACCGCACTTCGATTGTCATTGCCCACCGCCTCTCGACAGTTGTCAACGCCGACCTGATTTGCGTTTTGCAAGACGGCAAGATTATCGAACGCGGCACACACGCCGAACTGATGGCTCTTGGCGGCCAATACAAGAAACTGCACGATATTCAGACTTTTGCGTAACCACACTATTCGTTGCAGTTGAAATGTACTAGAAAAAAACTCCTCTTGGGATTGGCTATCTTATGCCGGGCATTCATAAAATCAGATTTCAAAATTCAGAGTCCACTAAGTATAAATACCACCTTTTTTTAGGCATAAAATGGCTATAGCATCTGCCTACTAACCCCTATTTTTGTGGCGTTAAACAGATTCTGATGGGTAAACTATACGACCTTTTGCTCGAGGATATCCGCTTTGTCGAGGGGCTGAACGCCTGTATGAATTGCGGAATGTGTACGGGTGTGTGTCCGGCGGCGGAATTCTACGATTACGACCCGCGCCGCATTGTGGACGAAGTTCAGAAGAAAGACGATGAGGTTATCCTGAAATTCCTGAAATCGGAAACCATTTGGTACTGCGGACAGTGTATGAGTTGCAAGACCCGCTGTCCGCGAGGCAATACGCCAGGCTTCGTCATTCAGGCGCTGCGCAAACTGTCGGTCAAACTGGGCTACTTCACCTGCTCGGAGAAGGGCCGCCAACAGTTCGCCATTAAGCGCACCGTGGGGCAGAACATTCTGGAGCGCGGCTACTGCGTCCACCCCGACATTGTGACCCCGTGGATGCACCCCGAACAGGGCCCCAACTGGGAGAATATCTACAACAACACCGAAGAGTTTATGCAGAATCTGGGCATTCCGTACAAGAAAGAAGGCCCTGGCCCGCTGCGCAAAATCGACCAAAAGAACCTTGACGAACTCAAGAAAATCTTCGATGTGACGGGCGGCACAGAGATGTAC
>JAFZWI010000079.1 GCA_017617355.1 Salinivirgaceae bacterium
ACCGACACTACCGACAAAGGAACGTTTACTGCTCCCAGTTTGTAGCAGTTGGCAAATGCGCTGCCACCAATATATTTCACCGTATTCGGAATACGAACCGACTCCAAATTATCGCTTTCAAAGAAAGACATATAGCCGATGTTTGTCACCCTCTCAGGAATAGTAACATGGCTGCTATTGCCTATGTAGGCTGTGATTTTTGTCATTTTGGAATCGGAATAGATGAACTCGTCGTCAAAAAATCCATTGAGCGTAAGAGCTCCCCATGGTGCATCGGTTGAATTTCCGTAGTAATCAACATTTTTCACATAAGAGAAGGTGCTTTCGCCTATTTGAGCATTACGTGGCACTACAACAGTTGCCAGTTTATGGCAGCCGTAGAATGCCTTGTTCCCAATGGTTTCAACCGAGTTGCTTATCTCCAGTTCTCTTATGTTGTGACAGTTGGCAAACGCGCCCTGCCCAATGCTTGTAACCGTGTTGCCAACGATTACCGACTGTATGGTTTGGCAGTTAGAGAATGCGAAGCTGCCGATGCTTGTAACCGGATAGTCTGCTGCGTCGATAGTTACATTTTCCAGAATTCTCATTTTGGTGATATTAGCGTCTTTGCTGTAGCCGGCTACAGTGGCCTCGCTGCCGACGACTTTGTATATCACACCATCGATAATCACTTGATTCTGATCCAAATCTTCATTTTGAATTTTAGTGCCTTCAAACGCGCCTTCGCCAACGGTTGTTGTTGCCGGATTATATTTGACTTCGGTCAAATTCTCGCATCCATAGAACGCATATTTACCAATGCTTTTAACCGATTCGGGTATCTCTATTGATGTCAAGCCCGTGCAGCAGTAGAACGCATAGTCGCCAATGGTTTTAACTGAATTGGGGATGATGATTGATTCCAAAGTTTGGCAAAAATTGAATACATTGTCGCCAATGCTCGTAACAGGATATTTCTTGCCATTGACAGTTATTGTGGCAGGAATTGTCACTGATTGGGATGTGCCGATATAGCCTGTTACGGTTGCTACACCGCCTACAATAGTATATGCCAAATCGCTATCGGCATACACTATGTAAGCTGTATTAATAACCTCCTCAAAGTCTACTTCCACTATAATGTTGCGAAAATAAAGAGTGGCGTCTTCTCGTGCATATGAAGCATTTGCTGAAAGAGAACGAATTTCACCACTTGTCGTGAAAATGGTGTCAATAGTTTGCCATTTGTCGGTAGCTTCAAGCATGCCAAAACCATCATTGTTTACATAATCGTGTGGGTCGCCCTCTCCATAAGAGATGAATTGTACGGCACCGCCCTCCTTCCGATAATCAAATCTTACGCGCATCCATGTTCCTGCTGGCAATAGGTCATCAGCAAACACCAAAAAGAATTTAGAATCCCATGGGGTTTTATCTTCCTCGAATGTTTGTAGAGCGTATATGCCGTCTTCAGGCTCAAGCAACTCATCTTCATTTGTAGTGTAACTATTATATCGGTAGATTTCGCCTTTTTTAGCCATAGCAGGGTACACAACACGTTTGGTCTTAATTACTTCTATGCCATCCACTTCCACTAAAATGTTACACAATTCCAGACGTGCACTTTCTGCGGCAAGCGAAGCGTTTAAACCAATTATGCGCATAGACTCGCTTATTGTAAAATAGCCGTCGTATGTCTGCCATTTGTCGGCTGCCTCGAGTTCACTCCATCCATCGTAGGAGGCGCGCACGAATGGAGCGGTTTGTCCAAATGCATTGAATCTAACGTTACCTCCTACTTTCCGATAGTCGAATTTTACGTGAACATCATGGCCTTCACCAAGTTGATTGTCGGAAAGAACAAAAAACATCTCGGAGTCGTAGTAATTGGCATCGACAGAGTATGTGTTAACTGAATATTTGCCTTCTTCAGGCTCAAGTAACTTATAATCGTTGAGACCGTTTTTCTCGAATCGGTAGATTTCGCCTTTTTTAACATCGTCTGGGTTGGAAAAAACGGTGCCGCCAGTAATTTCGGCACCGGAAACAGGTGTCAGCAAGTTTGATGACGCTACCACCTCGCCGTCAACTTTAACTACAACATTTTTAAAGAATATGTTGTAGTCATATTCAGGGTTTGATTTTCCAATATTAAATTCCCAATAACTTAAATTATTTTGCTGAATATCTTCAGCTGAAATAATGTCTGTATAGTTTTGCCATTCGTAAGTTGGTTTGGTGAAACTCCATTTATCTCTTGCATTACCATTATTATGAACATCGAAACTACCGGGGGCTTCGTAGTCGGTTTTATAGTCAATTGACAGTTCAATGCTCTGTGTCACATTATCTACTACTGACGAGAAGTCTACAACGAATTGAACATCCCATACTGCAGTACTTTCTGTATCCACATGTAATGCAAACACATTGTCATCGCCATATTTAACTGTATGTAAGGCGAACCAGCTGCCGTCAAAACGGCCAGGAGCTTCCTTGCCGATAAAAAAAGCGCCAGCCAAAGCTTCTTCAGTGGCATCAGAGTCTGTGTTCAGCAAATCGTATGGCACGTTTGTGGTTGGTTTTCTTGTCGGGCGGATTATTTGCTTATATGATACAGGATGTTCGCCTCTATCCACAGCGTCATCGGCTTCTGTCTCTTTGGTTACAATTGCATCAACACCACCAACTTTTATTACAATATTACGCATCAGCAGAGTGCCGTCCTCCCTACCAACAGAAGCGTTAACAGCAAGAGTACGGATACCGTTATTATTGTTTGAATTACTTACAGTAAAACTGCCTTCATAATTCTGCCACTCTTCAGTAGCCTCAAGAGGAGTATCCTGACCCCAACCATCATTGTTTATATAAATATGCGGGTCGGCATGCCCCTGAGAGTAGAATTTCACAACTCCACTACCTTCACGTTTCCTATACTCAAATTTAACATCAATTTTAGTGCCTGGCGGCACAAGCTCATCGGCAATTACAATGAAGAACTCTGAATCCCAATCGTGTTCATCACTGGCAAACGCAAAAAGACCGTAAACGCCGTTTTCAGGTTCGCACAGTTGCTCATAGTATTCTATGTTATTTGATTCCCAACGGTAGATTTCACCCTTTTTGGCTCCGCTCGGATTGTCAATCTCCGCCTTGGCAACAGTAGACGCCATGGCTACCATAACAGCCGCAGCCAGCATGCGTTTTGAAATGTTCAGAAAAAAGTTTGTCATATAAATGTTTTTAGTTGTGCAGCAACCTGGCTTATAGAGTGTTGCCAAGTTATAGTGTCAAAGGTAATAAACGTTAACGAAAACAAAAAACTAAAAATAGAGAGGAGGTAATGTGTTTACCCAAACCACATTTTTTCTCCCAACCCACCGTAATAAAAACCTCAATTATTATATTTGCCATTATTGATTGAAGATTATGGTTCGTTTAGTAGCACTTCTTATATCCATTGCCTTTCAGGTGTTTGCCGCCGTTTTGGCAATAAGGCTTGTGCGTGTCACAAAATACCGCGCGTCGTGGATTCTTATCTCGACGGGGTTCCTCCTAATGGCACTCAAACAGGTAATCAAACTAATACAGCTGATAAACAACGATTTTTCGTTCTATCTGCGTCCTGCCGACGACTGGCTGGGTGTGGTTATCGCTTTTGTGTTCACCGCAGGCGTGTTCCTGATTGGCGAGATGTTCTACTCACTTAGCCGCGCCGAGCGTGAGCGCAAGCGCGCCGAGCGCCGCATGACACGCGCCATAATACAGACCGAGGAGCGCGAGCGCCGCCGCTTTGCCAAAGACCTTCACGACGGTCTTGGCCCGCTGCTGTCAACAGCACGAATGTCGATATCGGCCTTGTCGCAGCTGAAAAGTGATGAGCATTCCAAAGCTGTGCTCGACAACGCCAACACCGTTATAAACGAGGCTGTGGAGAGCATTAAGGAGATATCGAACAACCTGAGCCCGCATGTGCTCACAAACTTCGGCCTTGCAAGCGCCATTCGCAACTTCGCCCAGCGTGTGGGGCAGACAAAGTCCATCACTATCAATTTCGACACCAAGCTGACCGATGCCGACCGTTTCGACTCAAACTTGGAAGTGGTGCTCTATAGGGCTACTTGCGAGCTGATAAACAACACCATAAAACACGCCGAAGCCACAAAAATCGATATCAGTCTAGAGAAGATACAACGCACCATTGTGATTAAATACGACGACAACGGCAAAGGATTTGACCAGGAGACTCGCCCATCGGAGGACGGAATGGGGCTTTCCAACATATCTTCGCGGCTTAACTCGGTCAACGGTGTGTTTGTGATAAACAGCGCGCCCGGCGATGGTGTGCACGCCATATTGAAAGTTAAAGTGTGACGGATGAAAGACGGCATTGTGAAAATAGCGCTTGTTGACGACCATGTGTTGTTCCGTAACGGCCTGAAGCTGCTGCTCGGCAATGAGCCCAACATGAGCGTGATAATCGAGGCATCGGACGGCGCTGATTTTCTGTCACAGCTGAACGCCAAAAACCCGCCCGACATAGTTCTGATGGACATAGGCATGCCCAACATGGACGGCATTGAAGCCACACGCCTTGCTGTAGCCAAGGTGCCTGGCATCCGCATCATAGCCTTGTCGATGTTTGGCGAGGAGGATTATTATTACCAGATGATAAGCGCCGGCGCCAAAGGATTTCTGCTTAAAAACTCCGAAATAAGCGATGTGAAGGAGGCTATTGAGCAAGTGATGAGTGGCAACAGCTACTTCTCGCAGGAGCTGCTCTATAACGTCATAAAGAACTTCCACGCCAACAAGGATTCGGAAGGTGTGACGGCAACCTTGTCGAAGCGTGAGCAACAGGTGTTGAACGAGATTTGCAAGGGCCTATCGAACCAGGAGATAGCCGACACGCTCTTCATAAGCAAGCGCACAGTTGACAAGCACCGCTCCAATCTGCTCAGCAAAACCAATTCGAAAAACACGGCAAATCTTATATTATACGCCATTAAACACAAGCTGATAAGCATTTGAGTTGAAAGTTTAAAGTTGAAAAGTTTAAAGTTTAGAGATTAATGTTTAATGATTAAAGATTAATGGTTTGATTATCAATTTGTTATTTGCTTGCGATTCGTAATTCCTTATGCCTTTTGCCTTATGCCTTTTTAACTTAAAACTTAAAACTTCGAAAACTTATAACTTCTAACATGATTGACTTTAAGATTGACAAGGTAAGTGAGACAATATCGACAAACGAGCTTTTGAAGACGCTTGCCGACAAGAAGTCGCTGCCTGAAGGTTATACCGTTGTGGCTGTGGCGCAGACAGGCGGCCGCGGGCAGGTGGGCGCTTTTTGGGAAAGCCAGCCGGGGCAGAACATAACAATGAGTCTGCTTTTGCGCCCCGAGTTTCTTAAAGCCGACCGTATGTTTCTGATTTCGAAAGCGGTGTCGCTTGGCATTGCCGACTATCTGAACGCAAAAGGCGAGGGTTTTAAGATAAAATGGCCCAACGACATCTATTATAACGACAAGAAGATTTGTGGTGTGCTGATTGAAAATCAGCTTATGGGTGCCAACATCGTCTATTCAATCGTCGGCATAGGGCTGAATGTCAACCAAGAAACGTTTATCAGCGACGCTCCCAACCCCGTTTCGATGTTCAACATTTTCGGACGGAAATTTGATGTGCAGACTGAGTTGAGCGCGCTGCTCAACCAAATTGATGTGTGGTATCAGATGCTTGCCGACGGCTGGGAGGAACAGATTGACGAGGCCTATTTTGCACGTCTCTACCGCACCAACGGCGTTTACAGCTTCCGCACCGCCGACGGCTCCGTTATCAATGGAAAAATAACAAACGTTGAAGCCAACGGACGGCTGCACATTGCCACCGAGAACGACGGCGAGAAATTGTTTTGGTTCAAAGAGATAGCGTTTGCCAACGAGCCGCAGGCCACCAGCATGCCCGACTATCAATAGCCGAATATCTGCTCAAGAGTCAGCTCTTTCACTTTTCCGTATTTTTCAAGAGCTTTCATATCAATAAGATTGCGGCTGCCAAGCACCAAAATGGTTTTTGGCTGACGGCTTATATTCTTCTCAAAAAAGTCGAAAAACTCATCCTGAGTGATAGTCTGCATCTTATCGTACACCTTCTTGCGGATGTCATAATCGATATTCAAATCGTTATTAATCAGCAAGTGCGCATAAATGTCGGAGCCTATTATACGGCCGCTTTCAATCTTCTTCCGAATGGAGTTTCTGGCTGATTCGAACTGCATATCGGAATTATAACGGTTGTTGAGCAGGAACAGCACCTCGTCGGTGGCGCTTTGTGCCTTGTCGAACTGTGTGCCCACATACGACAAGTTGTAGAACGAGTCGCCGCTGTGGTTGGGGATGCTAATGTTTGAGCTGGTGCTGTAGGCAAGGCCTTTCAACTCACGAATGTCCTGGAAAAACACCGATGACATGTTGCCGCTGTAGAATTCATTGAAGAATTCGTTGAAAGGAATCATATCCGGCTCGAATTTTCCGGTTTTCGTCAGCACCAATATCATAGCCTGAACCATATCGAAATCGACAAAATAGACCTCGTTCTTCAACTCTCTTTCAGGATAGACGGCAGGTTCGGGTATTTCCTCGTGCGCCTCCGACGCCTTGTGGTGGCGTTTCAGAATATGGGCAATCTCGTTCTCCGATTTCTGCCCATAGTAGAAAATGCTATGCGGATAGCTCTCGAGCGAGTGTATCAGGTTGGTAAGTGTGTCGGGCTGCATGGCGGCTATATCGCTTATTTTAAGCACGTTTGTGAAAGCCGATTTGGGTCCGTATTTGGCATAGTTACCCATAGCTTGCCTTATTATCGTTTGCGACTTTTTGGCCATGCCGCGGTTTTGCTCAATCTGGGCTATAAAATCGGCATAAACCGAAGTGTCGGGCCGGGCGTTGGCAAGAATATCCTCAAGCAGCGCCACGCCTTTCTCCACGTTGTCCTCAAGTCCCGATATCGCAATAAAAGTACGACGGTCTTCAACATAGATGTTGAAACTCAGGCCTAAACTGAACAACTCCTGCTGCAGTTGCTCGGCCGAATATTTTTCTGTTCCGATAAGCGGCAGATAGCTGCAGGCCAATTCGAGCAGCAGGCTGTTGTCGCGGCCCATTTCGAAGATATACTCCAGCTCAAACTTCTGCGACTGTGTGTTTTTGATGTAACCAAGTCCCACATTTTTGTCCAGCTGCTGTGTCTTGACGGCCGTTTTGAAATTGATGAACTGCGGTTTGATGTTCTCGGTTTCGGTATTGACGATGCGGTTGGCAAAAGCAGACATGGTGTCGCTCTGCGGAGGTAGCGGTGTTATCTGCGGCTTGTCGACCTTAACTGTGTTGGTATCGACACCTGTGCGCTTGTAAACTGCCACATAGTGGTCGAAATGTGTCTTGGCGAACTCCATAATTTCGCTCTTGCTTATTTTGGCAAGGTCGTCGTTAAGTTGAAGATAGTTTTGCCAACGGACATTCTGCGTAAACGATTCGGCAAAAATGTGAGCGGCGGCGGTGCGGTTTATCTGGTTTTCAACCTCATCGAGTTTCAAATTGTTAATGCAAGCCTTCACCAGCCACTCGTCGAACTCACCGTTTTTCACCTTTTCAATTTCGGCCAAAATCATATCGCGCAAATCCTCAAGTTTTTGGTCTTGAACGGGATAGCCTATAATCATTAAGTCAGAATAGTCGTTGTTGATTTCGAGCCATAATGCGGCGTCAAGTATTTTCTGCTTCTGAACCAAAGCATCGATAAGTCCGGCGCGGCCGTTTTGCAGCATATAGCTTATGAGTGTCATCATCTTGTTGTCGTCGGAGCTGACGCCGCCGAAACGGTATCCCATAAACAGTCTTTCAGCTTGCGGACCATAGACGATTGTGTCGGCGTTGGCTGTCATCGGCTGCTCGGGCGCAAACTGAACACCCTCAACAGGTCTGCTTGGGCGGTTGCCAAAGTATTTGTTTATCAAGCATATTGCCTCTTCAGGATTAAAATCGCCGGCCAGACATACGGCCATGTTGTTAGGCACGTAGTATTTGTGGTAGTATTTTTTTATGCTCACCATTGAAGGCTTTTTCAGATGCTCGGCCTTGCCCAAAACGGTTTGCTGCCCGTAGGGGTGCGTCGGAAAAAGTTTGAAAAGCATGGCATTGTATGCTTTGATGTCATCGTCATCCTGGTTTTTGTTGAACTCCTCGTAAACCGATTCCAGCTCAGAATGGAACAGCCGCATCTGCATGTCGAACATACGCTCCGACTCTATCTGAAGCCAGCGCTCAAGCTCGTTGGCCGGAATGTCGCTGTGGTAAACCGTGCGTTCGGTTTCGGTAAATGCGTTCACATCGGTGCCGCCTATATTGGCCATCAGTTTGTCGTACTCGTTTGGCGCGGCGTAGCGTGCCGCAATATTCGATAAGCTGTCGATGCTGCGGTAAATAGCCTTTCTGCCTTTCTCTGTGGGCTCGTATTTGTGTCTCTCGTAGAGGCTCTCTATCGAGTCCAAAATCGGTTTTTCGGCATTCCAGTTTATGGAGCCCATTCGGCTTGAGCCTTTGAACATCAGATGCTCAAGGTAATGAGCCAGACCGGTGTTGTCGGTGGGGTCATAGGTTGAGCCAGCTTTTACGGCAATGTATGTCTGTATGCGGGGCTCGTTGCTGTTCACCGACAGATAAACTTTCAGCCCGTTGTCGAGCGTATAGACGCGAAGTTTGTATGGGTCGTTTGTAACAATCTGATATTTAAATCCGTTTTTGTCAGTTTTGGTTATGGTTTTATGCTTGTTTCCACAGCCAGCCGCAAACAAAAGCGACAATATCACACAAACGAATCGTATATTTCTCATTATCAATAACGTTTGAGACTTTTGTACTTTTTCCAAATTTCGTTTTTTATTTCAATAAAACAAACGAAAGATTTAAATAGAATGATTTTTATATGATTTACACCTGATATTCAGAGCTTTAGAACAATATAACATGCTTGTTTACTGCTGATTGTCAGTGCTTTTCGCTTTTCGTTTTTTATACAGCTGATAGGAGTTTATGGTATTATGCCAAATGCTGTAAAATCCTCCGGCAACGGCTGTTACGGGGTTCATAAAGGTGTAGGCCGTCCAGATGATGAAGACAGTGTTTTTCTGTCCAAGAGCCTGTCCGCCGCTAATGCGGTCGTTGTAGCGGCCACCTATGCGCTTGCCTACAATAAATTGCAAAATGCAACAAACAAACGTGATAACCAATATCGACATAAAGCACCACGCCGATATTCCGCTATGCACCAACGCCCGCGTGGTTACGGCCAAAGCAAGCGCCAGGGCCACCATCCACAGATAGAAAGCCAAATCTTTGACGCTTGTAATCAGCTGAAGCAGTCTGGGGAACAACAGCCGCACAATCCACGCCAGAATGAACGGGAACACAAGCAATGGAAAAATCTGTTTGACAATGATGAAGAACGAGTGCCAGAAGCTATTGCCGATAGCCGGATTGACAAACGGAATGAACGCCGGCACAACAACTGCCGTCACCATGTTGCTGATAATGGTGTAGGCTATGAGTGTGAGCGTGTTGCCGCCGAGCTTATCGGTTATGACAACGGCTGCCGTGGCGGTGGGACATATAAGGCAAATCATGGCGCATTGAATCACAATCTGCGCTTCGGAATTGCCCACAAACCGGAAAACCAGAGACAGAGCGATGAACGCTCCGGCTTGTATCAGCGCCAGCCACAGATGCCAGCGGCGCGGACGGATTTTTGCCGGGTCAATCTTGCAAAACGATATGAAAAGCATGCAGAACAGCAACGTTGGCTGTATTATGGCGACAGCGTCGTTGGCAAAATGATGAACCGACGCCGGTAGCGGCAACCGCACAAAGACAAAGTACGACACAATGCCGCTCAGCATAATGATTGGCAGCGCCCAGTCCTTCACAAATCTGACAATACTTCTCACTTGAATTGCTGATAAATGAGGCGCAAAGGAACAAATTATTTTGTCAGATTGAACGGGTTCAATACTCTTTATCCGTTGCAGTTTAAGCAGATGTCGGGCGGCGTTTCGGTGTGCCACACCCATTGCCGGAACATGTTGAATTTCTGATTTTTCCAAATGGTTGTAGCCGATTGTTCGTTCACATTGCCCATTACAAACTGGCCGTTTTTATCGTAGCAGCAGGGCAGCACATTGCCGCTCGAATCTACAACCATTGTCTGCCGCAGACGCAAGCAATTAATGGGAAAACGCTTGGGCATAAAATAGTTGCCATTGGAATCTTTTGTGTATCGGCTATATCGCTGGTTTTGCGGCAGTAACTGCGCAGCATTGTCAAGGTTTTCAATCTGTGCCGTTTTCAGCACCACCTTGTCGGCACCCCACTCCCTCGCTACCCGTTTTATGTCGGCTATTTGATGCTCGTTGTGGCGAAAGACGATGAACTGCGCCACAATTGCCGGATTGCGCTTGCAGAGTTCGTTGCGTGCGGCCGTCAGATTACGGATGCCGTCAATGGCTTTTTGCAGACTTCCGCCCACGCGGTACTGCTCATAAACCTCCTGCGTGGTGCCGTCAACCGAGACAATTATCTGGTCGAGGCCCGCCAGCACAAGGCTCCGGCACAGCTCGGGCGTAAGTGTCTGACCGTTGGTCGATGTCATGGTGAAGATGCGCTCGCGGTGCGCCCGCTCAATCATCTGGCTAAGGTGCGGGCTCATTGTCGGCTCACCCTGAAGATAAAACTGGCAGCATACAAGCCAGTGGCTGAGCGGCTCCAAAGCATTTGCGAAGGTTGACGCCGACATCAGGCTGGCCGGGCGCGTAAAACCGCCTTTGCCGAGCGTGCACTCCGGACAACGCAAGTTACACACCGATGCTGGTTCTACCGACAGCGACTCAGGCATTGTCCTCACCTCTCCTGTTTTCATAAAACGGCCAACCCGAATGCGAAAACTGTTCCACAACCGGCGAGCTGTTACGGTCTGCAACAGACGGAAAAATAAGAACAGATTTGTCTTCACAGCCGACATCCGAAGCCGTTTTTAATTGTGATTGATGAGCTGAAACTCCAGCTCGTCAGTGTAGCCATTGGCTGTTTTCAGCCACTCGGCACGGCGGCCGCACTCTGTAAATCCGGCTTTCGTAAACAAGTCGATGCTTATCTGGTTGTCAGCGGCAATGGCACAATGCAACTGATGCAGATGCAGAAAACCGAAGCAGTAGTCAATAATCAAACCGAGACTTTGCCGAGCATATCCATGTCGCTGGTTTTCAGCCTGATGAACAACAATTCCAACCGAAGCACGCTGGTGAAAAGGGTCAAAATCGTACAAATCGACAGCGCCAATGGCTTCTTTCGGATTAGTTTTCTGACAGATAATTAACCTTAGTTGTTTGTCGGTGTAGATATCATTCTGTGTTTCAGAGATGTATTGCTTGAGCGCGAAACGCGAGTATGGCGCTGTAGTGCTGCCGCATCGCCAAATTTCTGTGTTGTTCTCGCATTGGTACAGAAACTCAAGGTCTTCCGGCTCGACGGCCCGTAGCCTTATCACGTCGTTTTCAAGCATCTACTCGAATTTGTCAACATTTACAATAAAGGCATCGGTGAAGCCTTTAGCCAAAATGTCCTCAAGAGCTTGCCGTGCCGAGGGTTTACCGATGAACTCGCCCCAAGTGTAACGGTAGTAGCCGTCGGTACCCTTGTGCATCTCAACATCGAACAATCCGCGGAAGCGCGAGTTTGCAACCGGCTGAGTGACAGCTAGAATCTGTATTGTGTAGGTGTTTTTGTCGGGGTCGGCCATTTTCGATTTATATACGCTGCTACCCTTCTGCACAATCTGGTTGTACTCGATGCTGCTAATCACATGAGCGTCGGCAAATCCGGCATCAACAATCTTGCCGGTCATCTGAATGGCTTCAGCCTGATGCTTGAACAAGCCGAAAGTGTACATATAGTGCTTGCCGTCGTCCGACGGGAAAATCCACACATTGTTGATATCACGGAACTTAGCCGGCGGCAGCGGCTTGTTCGACTCGGTAATCCAAATGGTGTAGGTTATCTGGTCGCGGTATTTCAACTCATCGGGCACATAGATGCCTTCAACCACAACATTGGCACCGCTCGGGTTCAGCACTTTCAAATCAACACGGCGGTTGAGCGCGCGGCCTTCCGGATTATCGTTCACAGCCACAAAATTGCTCTTGCCCAAGCCTTTAATCACAAACTGGCTTTCGGGTATTCCTTTGCGTGTCAGGTAGTTGACAACCTCGCGGGCGCGCAAAACCGACAGGCGTTGGTTATAGTCGTCGGAGCCGCGGTCGTCGGTGTTACCGTCAACCTCAAGAGTCAGTCCGGGGTTGTTTTTCATCAGCACAAGCAGCCGCTCAACCTCAACTTGCGCGTCGTGGTTCAGGCGCGAGCTGTTGTCATCAAATAAGATGCTCTTTATAGAATAGCACTCACCAGTGCTAACAGCCGTCGGCACCATTGTCACAAACGACACCACATCGGGGTTAAGCTCCTCAGGCGATATGTAGATGTGCGCCTCAGCCGGCTGATAACCGTCGCCGTAAGCTGTCACCTTGTAACTTCCGGGCTGTATGCGTGTTGTGAACTCGCCGCTCGTAACATCGGGGCTTAAAGCGGCCACCACCTTGCCTGTGTTGTCGGCAACGTGAACATAGAAGGTCTCGTCCAGGTCTTTGTTGTCTTGCAGCGTTATTCTTCCTTTCAGGTTATATTCCGAAGGATAAGTTGGTGTGTAAACAGGTGCAGGAGCCGGCTCTGGCTCAGGAGTGTAGGTATCTGCTGGTGCCGGTTCGGTAACATCGGCCACCGGCTCGGTTGTTTCCGGTTCAGGCTCAGGTGTGTATACCGGCTCCTCAGCAAGCGGTTGTTGCGCCAAAAGCGGTCTTACCAGGAACATCTCTTTTGTCGCACCGCCGTCGTCGGGATAGCGGTTCATATAACCCTCAGCACCTTCGCCCACCGGGCAGTAGTAAACATCGTCGTAAGCCGAGTTGATAGGATAGCCGAGATTTTGCGGCTCGGTCCACGCTCCGTTTTGCTCCACCACCGACTTAAAAATGTCGAATCCGCCCATGCTGGCGTGGCCTTCCGACACAAAGAACAGTGTTTTGCTGTCGGTAGTCAGGAAAGCGGCATCCTCGTCAAACGGAGTGTTGATGACGGGTCCCAAATTGATTGGCTGTCCCCAGTTGCCGTTTATGTCGATATACGAACGGTAGACATCGCGTCCGCCTTGTCCGCCGGGACGGTCGCTCACAAAAAAGAGCGATTTGCCGTCTGGCGACAGACTGCCGTGCGTCTCGTTATATTTCGAGTTTATCACCTTCGGAAATTTCTGTATGGCATCCCACTTGCCGCCTTTGTTCATCGAGTAATAAAGGTTACCGTTGCCGTAGTCGTCGCGGTAGAGAATCAGCATATCGCCGTGATATGAGAGCGAAGCCGTCTCGTAGTTGCCGTCGGAGGCTATGTCATAGGTTATCTCCTTCGGTTTCGACCAGTTACCTTCGTCGTCACAAGTGGCGTAGAAAACCAACTCAAAGAAATCTTTTTCGCCGGTGTATGGGTCGCGCACCTCTTGATACGATGTAAAGACAGCCGATTTGCCGTCGCCGGCCACAGCTGGGAAGTAGCACTCTTCGCCCTTCAATGCAAATCCAGCTTTTGTGAAGTCGATAGGCAGCGGATTGGCAATCATCTCCTGCGCAATGCGGCACGACTGTATCTGAACGTTAAGAAAATCGTTGAAATAGACATCGGCAGCGCTACTGCGTACCTTAAACTCTGTGTATGCATTTATGGCTTTTTCGTATTCGCCATTAAGACGATAGGCTTTTCCGAGATAGAACCAAGCCTCCTCTGGCGCCGCCTGCTCCTTGTAGTTACCCTCCTTGTAGGTTGCACTGGTGTTGGCGGTGGCTTTCAGCAGATACGGAATAGCATTCTGATTCTGATTGTTGATGTTCATGTAGCACACACCTATACCGAAAGCTATGTTGGCGTTCAGCCAGCCGCGGTTCTCAATAGTCTGGTATTTTTTCAACGCTTTGTCATAATCCTCATAGAGCATATACTCCTGCGCCTCTTGAAACCATTGCTTGTAGGTTTTGTCCTGTGCCTGCATTTGTGTCATTATCAAGCACAAACTCAAAAAAGAAAGTATCTTTTTCACAATCATCTTGTTTTGTTGTTCAACAAAAAATCCATTTGGAATACAAAAAAAAGCAAAGAATTGATTATTTGACTATTAAAAATGAAAAAAAACGCATTAGAGAAAAAGAAAAAAGATAATGTGAGTTTTTTCGTCGTTCGTTAATGTTTTCGTCAGTGTCTGCGTCAGCTTAAGTGTTATCTTTTTTTGCACTTTTGTAGCACATTCAAACACCATTCGGAAATGAAGGACTCAATAATAGTTCTATCGGGCGGACTTGACAGCACAACAATGTTGTATGAGTATCGCGAACGCATTGCCTTGGCGGTGTCGTTCCACTACGGCAGCAACCACAATGACCGCGAGCTGGCGTTTGCCATGCTCCATTGCGAGCGGCTCGGCATTCAGCACCTGATTATTCCTCTCGATTTCATCGGACGGTATTTCAACTCATCGCTGCTGGCTGGTGCCGACGCCATTCCCGAAGGCCATTACAACGACGACAACATGCGCTCAACGGTGGTACCGTTCCGCAATGGCATAATGCTGGCGATAGCTGCCGGTCTGGCCGAGAACAACGGTCTGCAATATGTCATGATTGCAAACCATGCCGGCGACCACACCATTTATCCCGACTGCCGCCCTGAATTTATCACCGCTATGGATGCGGCCGTAAACTGCGGCACCTACAACAATGCACGCATTGTAGCTCCGTACACCAACATCACCAAAGCCGACATTGCGCGCAAAGGCAAACTGCTGAAATTAGATTATGCCGAAACATGGTCGTGCTACAAAGGCGGGAAGGTGCATTGCGGCAAATGCGGCACTTGCGTCGAACGGCGCGAGGCTTTACAGCTTGCCGGCATCGACGACACAACGGAGTATGAAGACTAATTGGAGCTTTTGAGCATAACCACCGCTCCCGCCAAAGCCGGAAGGCCGATGTTTATCAGCCACACGGCAATGGTTGCCGACAGAATGGCAACCGCCGAGCCCCCAAAGGGCGAGAGAAAAAATAACGCCGCCGAGCCGCGAACACCCCATTCGGCCAAAGCAAATGTCGGCACAATGGTAACAAAGCAATAGATAAAAGCAATGGCGCACAACCCTGTCAAAAGTCCCATTTCAACTCCAAACGACCACAAGACAAGATAAAACTGAATAGCAAAAACCGCATAACGCACAGCCGAAATGGCTAAAACCGCCGCCAGCTGTCTTGCACTATACAATCCCATTGCCTCAACAATGTTTTTCAACATCTGGCTGCGTTCTATTTTGATTTTTGCAGCCATTTTACTTATATTAAAGAATAAAATAATAGCGATTATTAATATGATTACAAGTGTTATAAGAGTTACGAAATAATTGTCTTGGAAATAATGCAACTGACGGGGAAGCTCGATGTTGCAAGCAAACGCCGCAACACCAAACGCCGCAATAACAAGCATCTGCGCGCAACTGCCCACAACCGAAGCCATTGTGCCTGCCGCGCGGTTGCCGGCTTTAAGAAGCATTATGCGCCCGGCAAAGTCGCCAATACGATTTGGTGTCACCATTGATGCGGCAAGCCCTGCCAGCACCGACTTGACTGCAAACAACAATTTAACATCTTGTATCTTAACTAAAAGATGTTTCCATTTAAAGCTTTCCATTAAATAATTGACGGGCATCAGGGCAACTGCGGCAATCATCGGCAGCGTTTTGAAATCGGTTATCCGCAACCCGACACCTTTTTCGATTTGCTCCATTATGCGGAAAACAATAAACGCAAAAGCTGCGCACGCCACAGATATCTTTAAGATTGTCAACCATTTTTTACTCATGGCCGACTGATTTTACTCGCCCTCTGTTGAATCGTAAACTTTTTGCCCGCACAAATACGTGCTGACAATTTTCACTTCGGGCAGATTCGGTTTGTATATTGTGGTAAGATTCTCGTTTGTAACGATGAAATCAGCGTTTTTGCCAACCTCAATACTTCCCTTGGTTTTCTCGTCAAACTGCGCAAAAGCCGCCCATATTGTCATCGACTTCAATGCCTGAACCGAGGTCATCTCCTGCCCCTGTTTGTTACGCACAGCCCGCTTGTCCTGCCGCATCGCCGAGTACATTGTCAGCGTTGGATTGAGAGGCTCGTATGGAGCGTCTATGCCGCACAAAATGCCTTGATTCTGTCCGAGTATTCTTCTCCACGCGTAGGTTCTTCTCAGCTGCCTTCTGGACAGAATCTCTGGCAACCGCTCGCGCGAACTTTCATATTTTGCAGGTATCACCAGCGGCAAGAGTTTGTATTGCGAAAAGAAGCGCAAATCGCGTATACTAGTCACTTGCAGATTCTCAACACGCCAACGGGCATCGTTTTCACGGGGAAGTATGTCGGCAAACGTATTTAATGCCACACGCGCCGCAGAATCACCCACACAGCCGACACACATCTGGAATCCGTTGTCGTAAGCCATGCGGCAAATGCGGAGAAGGCTGTCGGCACTCACCAGCAAACTGCCATTGGTGCTGTCGGAATACGATGATTCAAGAACTGCTTTCTGGTCAGCAAGGCTGCCGTCGAGGTCCACGCCCACCGAAACCACTTTCAACTTGTCGGTATGATACGGCATCTTGCTGATATAGTGGTTGATATTCTCTACCGACGGTTCCAGAACAGCATAAAACGAAATCTGCAATTCGCCTTTTTGTTGCAGACTGTCAATGAGTTTAACGTTGTTATATGAAGTTCCGAAATCAGTTACCGTTGTTATACCCATTGAAAAACACTGCTGTTCAGCTTTTTTCAGAAGGTCTATTGTGGAAAGTTGCGGCTGAGTACTATCGATTAGCGAATTGGCATACTCAAAAAAATGCGAGCGCGAGTCGATAAAAGCCGGGAACACATATTTGCCCTCCATGTCAACAACATTGTCGGAATAAAAACGCGCTTTGATAATGGCATCGGAGCTGACTGCGACAAACCGCCCGTCGCGGATAGCCGCACTCTGCATTACAGAAAAATTGTCATTAACAGAATAAATCTTGGCATTATGTATTATCAAATCGGCATGCTCCCTATGCTGGCACCCGACTAACATTGCCGCAATTGCTATCAGAAAGTAAAATCTCTTCATAGAAGTAACATTAATCGGGTAAAGATAGGTTTTTAAGTTATAACTTTTAGAGTTTTGAGTTATAAGTTTTAGATTTCAAAGTTTGCCGATGCGTAACTTCAATCTTATCAACGGATGTTTTATTGTTACTATTTCAACGTTTTGGCCAGCGTCGGTATTAATCAAAACCACAGTTTTGCCGAATAGATGTCCGCTTTTTCGACGGCGCATTGTGGCTGTCTGACTCTTAAGTCTGGCACGATTTTCGTCAACAAAGATGATGCGCAAATCGTTGTCGAGCAGCTGCTCCAGTTTTTTACGGCGCAGCGGGGCCACACTGCTGTTCACGCGCAGCGAGTCGGCTGTCAGTGTGTAGTCGAAAAGCGTCAGGCCGATGTATGAAGCCACAACCGCGCGCGGACCGTCATTTGTCGACCGGGCAATCAACATTCCACTTAAGTGACTGCCTCGAGCATCAATCTGAATGTTGTATTTGTCGGTTTTGTTAGGAGTAAAAACAGGTTGTGCCGAAGTGCAAACGGCTGAAAAACAAACTATCAGAATCAGAATCGCCTTATTGAACACTGAAGATGCCATTGTCTTTAAGCTGATTGAACCGCTGGTTGCTGAAAATGTATCTTGTGTAATCGTCTTCATTTTCAAACATATACAACTCGCTCACCGACATATTTGCTTTGCTGAGCAATAGGCGGATTTTTGCCACATAGTCGCGAACTGTCTGGCTTTTCGGAGTTATAGTAACTTGATAGTATTTTTCATTTTCCTGATAATCAATGTTGTATCCGTCTTTCATGCGATTCAAATCGCCAACCATGCATGCGGTTATCATATCCTGCATTCCTGACATCATCTTGTTGGTGTTCAGAGCCACAATGCTCTTTTTGCCGTCCGACACCATTTTCAGTTTGCCGTCGTTTATAACAACCAGATAATCAAGCGGCTTGGCATAATGCATATAAATCTTGTTCTCAGTCATGTATGCAAATTTTCCAGTTGAGCGCACGTCCTCGTCAAACATATCGAGGTGCTTTATCTGCTCAAAATCGCTTTCGATTGTTTTCAAAGCCGACACGCTGGTTTTCAAGCGGTTCTCAAAATTGGCAAGGTCGGTTATGGGGTGCATTTGCGCGAAAAGCGGACTAGCCGAAACGCAAATGGCGATGATTATCAAAAAACGTTTCATTATGCTGATTTTTAAAATTTTAATTCTCCAAACGAATAACCCTCGCTCCTTATTGTGTCGATAACAGCCTGCAGCAATGTTTCGCTACCGCTGATGCCGTCGTGCAAAAGTATTATTGAGCCACTTTTCAAATGCCGCCGTATGCGTCGCAAAACTTTTTCGACTGGCGGCTGATTGGTGTCATAAGTACGTATGCTCCAACCAATTACTTTCAAGTTAAGTTTCCTGACTGTGTGTGCCACCCGCGGGTTTGTAACACCGAATGGCGGACGAAAAAATGGAGTATCGGTACCTGTTGCTCGCCTCAATTCCGACTGGCAACGCTCGATGTCGGCAATCATCGTGCGGCGGCTCAAAATAGGAAACGTGTTTTTATGGCTATAACTATGATTTCCAATTAAATGTCCGTCATCGGCAATGCGCTTCACAATTGACTCGCAACCGGCAACGCGGCCACCAATGCAAAAAAAAGCAGCCTTTATGCCATTCCGCTTCAGAACATCGAGAACCTTTGGCGTCTGAACAGCATCTGGAGCATCGTCAAAGGTCAGATACACAACTTTTTCCTGCGTTTTCACGCGGCACAACGCCCGCACATAAACCTGCGATTTTATGCTGTATGAGGCGTAAAACAAGAAACCTAACAATATTGCAATTGCCAGTGCAACAATCATCTTCTGACAAGAATAAGCGATTGATTGATTTGCTGATACTGATTGACTATAAGCACGTTGGCGCAATTCATCCGCGTCGCTTTCCACAGTGCGAAGGCCGTTGCCGTCTGATACTCGCCGCACTGCTTTTTGAAATCGACAGCCTTGTCGCCAAACATTTTTTCGGCCACGGAGCTGCCACTCAAAACGCAATCAATATCACCAAGACGCAGATTATTCCTTTGAACAAAACTTTCAATAACCGCAGCGAACTCGCTATCAATTAATCCAGTATGCGTTTCAATATCACAAACAGCTGGTGCGGCATCGGCTTTGGCGGCAAGCATAAAAAACTGCGAGCCTTCGCCAAGCGGATAATTCTTGAGCAATCCCATACGCCGTTGCACATCGGTTGAGGCAACAGTTATCTCATCAATTGCGCCGACAAGCACATTGCGCGCTCCGTCGGCCACCAGCAGCGCGGCGTCAATCAGCGCGCTCTCAAAACTCAGTCCGCGATGAACGTAAGTAACATTGTATGAGTGTATTCCCTTGAGCAGAGCCAACTGTCCGCCAACAGTGTTGAATGTCGATTGGATGAACGGCGTGGGATTGAGCAGCCGCTCGTTATTTACCACTATCGACTCTATAAACTTCTCGGTATCGGACAGACAACCTAGTCCGGTAGCGGTTATAACAGCATCAATATCAGATGTTTGTCCAAGACACTCGAGTCCGCACGCAACACCCATTTTCACAAAGCGGCTCATACGGCGGCGCAGTGTGGCATCGGTTATTATTTCCTTGTAATCAGGTTCGACGGCTGGCATTGTAAGCCCGACAACCGTTCCGTCGGATGCTATTGAACTACTGTTGATGATAAAAACCGGTTGCATCTGTGTCGCGTTTTATTCTTCAAATTTCGAGAAAAGCAGTGTGGTATCGTTGCCGCCGAAACCAAAAGCGTTCGACAGCACATTGCGGATGTTGTTTCCTTCGCTGAACTCGGTTTCTGGCACCAATTGCGTCTCGGGAGCCGGCGATTTGAAATTCAGATTAGGATAGATGAAACCTCGGCTCACCGACAATGCCGAATAAACGGCCTCAATACCCTCCGACGCGCCAAGCGTGTGACCAATGAACGCCTTTACCGAACTGAACGGCGGCACCTTGTCTCCGAAAATGCGCTTCAAAGCCATTCCTTCCGACAAGTCGTTGTTGGGTGTGCCTGTTCCGTGTACATTGATGTAGTCGATTTCCTCAGACTTCACTCCGCTCATTGCTATTGCCTCACTCATCGATTTGAAGGCGCCATTGCCCTCAGGAGAACAGCCGGTCTGATGATAAGCGTCGTTGGCATTGGCGTAGCCAGTAAGCAGACAATAAGGCTTGCGCCGCGCCGTTTCGGCATTTTGCAGCACAATATATCCGCCCCCCTCGCCCAGATTCAGTCCGGCGCGTGAGGCGTCGAACGGGCGGCAGTGCTCCTTGTCTAAAATCATCAACGAGTTGAAGCCATTGAGCGTGAACTTGCAAAGCGAATCGGTGCCGCCAACAATGACTGCATCCAACATATTGTGTTTCAGCATTCGGGCGCCAAGCATAATGGCATTGCCCGCCGACGAGCATGCCGTGCTAATGGTTGTTGTAAAACCAGTGATTCCCAGTTGGTTGGCAACAAATTCGGTGCTAGCACCGCAGTCGTGCTGACTCACCATTCGCAAGCGTCCGCGACTGTGGTCTGTACGGAAATCGTTGTAAAACACCTCGCTCAGGTCCATTCCGCCAACCGATGTCGATGATATGAGCCCTACACGCATTGCTTTGGTATCGATTTGCGAGTCGGACAAAGCCTCACGCGCCGCCAACATTCCAAGCAAAGCCGTGCGCGAAACCGTCTTATCAAACTCAATACCAAGCAGATGCTTAAGGTTAGCGTTTGATTTCTTCACTTCCGAAACAGGCACATCAAGGTTGGTCTGGAAAAAACGCGGTTTCTCCATTCCATGCCGTTTCCGCCTCAAGGCGTCAATGTTCTCTTCAACATTGAGCCCGATGCCCGACACCGCACCCAGTCCTGTTACGGCTATCCGCATCTATTTCTGATGAGCTGTGATGTACTCGGCCAAAGTTTTCACCGAATAGAAAATCTCTTTTCCTTGCGCCGGATTGTCGATTTTGATTCCGTAGTTGCGCTCCAGAATCAAGATTATTTCAAGCGCGTCGATAGAGTCCAAACCCAGACCGCCGTCGCCAAAAAGCGGTGCTTCGGCATCGATGTCGGCAGGTTTGATTTCCTCAAGATTCAGTTCGGCAATAAGTTCGCCTTTCAGTTTTTCGATAAGTTCTTCCATTGCTTTATCTTATTTGACGTAATTCATATTCTCCAACAGGCTGAACGACGACCTGTAGCGTGTGCCAAGCAACTCGCACCAGCCGACAATGCAGTAATGCAAATTCGACTCGCTTACGGCCATCTGAACGTATTTCGACACCTTCTCGCTGTCGTGCCCCTCGCTGATAAAGAAGGTGTTCTCGCCTTTAATCTGATAGCGGATGCATATCTCGCCTATCACAACATTGGGCAGCGTGTAGACAAAAACCGCCGGACTTGCCATGGCGTCGCCATTTTCGCCAATATTGCGCTGATGCTCAATGTCGGTATCGAGCGACCCCGCAGCATTCGACAGGATTATTCCCATCTCCTCCGGCTCGTACTTGAAATCGCGTAGCAGATAACCCGCCGTGACGTATCCCAACTTGCAAAGATTATCCATCTTGTAGAATTTCATGTTCTCATCGCCAAGTTTTTTGAAAGCCTCGCGGATAAAAACATTGAACTCGGTGTCTTTCGATGAGAAAATGGTTTTGTTGCCGCGTTTGACATGCGCATCGACAACCGAAATAGTGCAAATCGACCTCATTGTTATGTTTTGCGGCTCCGGGCGGCTCTTTTTGGCGTACTCGGGCAGCGACAGTACAACAGCCGCGTTGCACCCTCCAAAGCCCGAAGCTGTCTTAACGCAGCTCCGCATCTTCATTGTTTTGTGCGTCGGCGAGACTTTTATGGGCATTGGAACACCAAGTTTCTGGAATCCCATGGTGCCAAATAGCGTGCCAATACGCAACTCGTGCATGCAGACAATGGCCTCAATCAATCCCGACGCGCCAAGCGTGTGGCCGAAATAAGGCTTCAGGCTCTGCACAGGTTTGTCCTGAAGTTCGGCAAGCGTTACGGCCTTCGACTCCATCTCGTCATTGTAAGCGGTTGCCGTTCCGTGCATATCGACAAAACTGATGTCCGACTTTTTGACGCAGGCCTCGTCCATAGCTCCACGAATAGCCAGATTCAGCTCGTAACCCGTGCGCGACGGTCCCGATATGTGGTTGGCGTCGTTACTAATGGCGCCGCCGGCAAGCAATATGCTGTTGTCAGTGTTGTCAGTCGACAGGATGACAGCTCCGGCGGCCTCGCCTAGATTGAGCCCGTCACGAGAAGCATCGAATGGAACACACCGTTTCGAGCTCAGCGACTTGAACGACTTGAATCCGCTGGTGATAAAATGCGATAGCACGTCGCAACCGGCCACAATCACGTTTGAGTAAACGCCTGCCTCGATAAGCCGCTTGCCCACTATCATTGCCGACAATCCTGAAATGCAGGCGTTCGACACCACAATCGGCCGGTTGGCGGCCTTGAAATACTTGGCTATGCGGTCACCCGATTTCCAAATGGTGATGCGCCCGTCCATCGACTCGGCAGTGTAGTCGAGCAGGTCGATGTTGCCTTTGGCAGTAGCTATGACAATACCTACAGAGTTGTCGGCAATGTCGATATGCGTCTGGTCCAAGACATCGGTAATGGCCATTATCACAAGCCTCTCAAACTTTGTGTACTGCGACTCGATGTCCATCGTCTTCGACTGAAGCCTGATTTTATGGTCGACAAAGATTGACGCCGTTATGGGCGCGTCGGCCACAGTCGATGTCTTATGCTCCATAACTGCCGAATGGTAGGAACAGAGCGCGGCAATATTCTCCTGCGAATTGAACCCGAGCGGAGTGACAATAGAATCGGCCGTTATGTAAATGTTCATTTTATCCATCGTTGCTTCCAATCCAAATAAAACTGAGGAGAGTTAAGCTCCAACTCACGCGTCTGACCGTTGATGAAAACCTGTGTCGAGCTGCCGGTTGCTACCACCGCATTGTCAGATGCGCGGTAAATGGTGTAGTCGAACATTATTTTAGCAGCCGATGTTGGAATGTAACGCGTCTCCACAATGGCCTCCTCACCGAAAGTAAGCGACTGTTTATACTGGCAGTTCAACTCAACCATCGGCGCCATGTAGCCGCTGTCATAAATATCGATGTATTTCAATCCGTCGTAATGCTTACCGAACGATTCGCGGCCGTCTTCAAAATAGCGGATATACTCGCCGTGCCAAACCACCTTCATAGAGTCAACCTCACTGAACCGCACCGTTATGGTCTTGCGGTCGATGAGTGCAGCCTCGCGAATCTTATTTTTTGTCTTCATTATCAATATTTTGCTTTATTCTGTCTGTAAAAAAATCTTCATCCGGCACGCAGCCACCACATCATCATTTTTTTTTGTCTGCGCCGATATCAGCGACACACCGCCAACCTCCTGCATAACAGTCACATAAGTGTGCAGTTGGCTGCCAACGGGCGGAAGGCTTTCGATTGTCAGCTTGTCGATAGAGCCGATAAAACCCAGCGGAACTGTTTCGCCTTTCTGTGTGAAGATGTAGCCCACACGCGCAGCCGCCGACTGGGCTATATGCTCAATAATTCCGGGTTCGCGCAAGCAATTGCCCGAACAGAAGATATTGTCGGCTCCGACAGTCAGACCCGTGTGCGACACTCCGTCCTCGATGCCATAAAAAGCATCGACCATCACAACGGGCGGCCGCTGCGGAATAAGAGCTAAAATATCGGAACCAGTTATTGTTCTACTCACCTCGGAAAATTTGGGTGCGAAGGTACTAAATTATTGGATAACCCACGACAATGATTAATAACGATAACTATTACGAATGACCATGACGATAAATATTACGAATGATAACATAACATTTGTTTGTAAATTCTACCACTATTATTAATAATTTGCTTCATTCGTGAATACATTCCATTTTTTGTGTTATTTTTATGGCTCTCAATATAAGCACTGTTTGACAGTGGCTGAGACCCGAACCCTTTTGCGTAAAATATTGAAAATAAAAATATTGTATAATTATCAATTTTAATTTTTATGAAAAAGTTATTCAATCTCATTATCGCTTCTGCATTAGCGATGACAACATTGGCAGCCGCAGCCCAGAGCGGTTTCAATTATCAGGCGGTTATCCGTGATGCCAACGGCAACCTTTTGGCAAACAAGACCATATCGTTACGCATCTCACTAATGAACGGTGACAACACTTTATACATTGAGGAGCAAACAGTAAACACCGACACCTATGGTGTGACCTCTGTAGTGGTTGGCTCTGGCAGTGTGAAAGTCGGCTCATTTGCGAGTGTGCCTTGGAGCAGCGGAAACATCAGCATGAAGACTGAATTCAACCCTGACCCCGAAAACAGCTCTACGTTTGAAACGGTTGGCACAACCCGGCTGCAGTCGGTGCCGTTTGCCGAGTACGCAAAAAAAACCAGCGCGGTTGAGAATCCGAATAAGATTCAAATCGCAGCCGATGCTTCGGCCGCCGACGACGAGGTGCTGTTCTCGGTAAAAGACAAGGAGGGCAATGTGGTGTTCGCCGTATATAATAGCGGTGTCCGCGTGTATGTTGACGACACCGACGACGGCAACAAGGCGGCAAAAA
>JAFZWI010000080.1 GCA_017617355.1 Salinivirgaceae bacterium
AACCTCATAACTAATAAATCACCTGCCGACGGTTCCTTCCTCGAGGCCTTTCGGCGAAACGTTTTGCAGGTCTTCTGGCTCATCTCTGGCGGTTCGCCTTCCCGTCCTTGCGGACAGTGGCAGTGAGTGTGTGAACCGCCCTTCGGCGAGATTTACAGCTGCGGGACAGCTCCGGACTTGCACCGGATTCCCTTTTAATGCCGAATGCGGAATCGCAAGCGGCAACAAAACGTTGCAAAGATAAATCAATGATTGATTGAATGATTAAATGATTGGCAGATTAATTGAAGGTAGATTACTTAAGTTTTAGGAGGTTGGATTTAGGAAATGAAAGAGTTAAAAGAAAGGAATGAGATTTTATATCAAACAAAAAAAGTGCAGCTAGAATCCCAGCTGCACTTCCCAACTAAAATTATTAACTATGAAAAATTTAATTTTGATTCTCGTACAAGAAACGTTTGATACTCTGTTTTGGTGTTTTTTCGAACTCCTTGGTTTGCAGTTGAATGCGTGATACCTGCATGAATTTGGGCAGATTGTCGTTCAACTCGCGGCGGTTGTTCTCCATAATCTCTTCGAGGTCAGCCATTTGCAAGCCTTTGTTCTTCATCAAATCGACATCAGGATAAACCAAAGCTACCAGCTTGTTCTCTTCCGAAATCACCAGCTGCTCCTGCACGTATGGCAGAGCGTTCAGTTTGGCCTCAATCTCCTCAGGATAGATGTTTTCACCCGACGGGCCAAGAATCATGCTCTTGCTGCGGCCTTTCAGGTGGATGAATCCGTCTTTGTCAAGTATGCCAAGGTCGCCGGTGTGCAGCCAGCCCTCTTTGTCAATGGTCTTCTCGGTAGCGGCTGGATTCTTGTAGTAGCCGAGCATTGCGCCTTCACCGCGAACCATAATCTCGCCGGCTTGTTTCTCCGGGTCCGGAGAGTCAATGGTCATCTCAAGCGCATCAACAAGCTTGCCGCACGAACCCATACGGGCCGAACGCCAGCCAGCGTAGCTTACCAGCGGACCACACTCGGTCATGCCATAGCCAACCGAATAGTGGAATTTGATTTTGTGAAGGAATGCCTCAACCTCAGGATTAAGAGCGGCGCCGCCAATCACAACCTCGCGGAAGCTGTCACCGAAAGCGGCTGCCAACGATTCGCGTATCTTCTTGAAAATAACTTGATTCAATATTGGAATATGCATGGCAATCTTCATGCCCGTAGAGCTGATTTTCGGCAGAACCTGCTTTTTGTAGATTTTTTCGATGAGCAGCGGAACCAGCAGCAGTAAGTGCGGTTTCACAACCTTGAAGGCCTCGAGCAGAACCGACGGACCGGCCGAGCGGCCAAGGAATGTGATGTGTGTGCCCACGCATAACGGCCACAACAGCTCGAAAGCGCATCCGTAGGCGTGTGCCAGCGGCAGAATGCTCAACATACGGTCGCCAGCGTCGAGTTGCATGTTGCGGGTTGCATACTCAATGTTGGCCATAAGGCTGCGGTGCGGCAGCATAACGCCCTTCGAGAAGCCTGTTGTCCCAGATGTATAGCTGATTACGGCAAGTGCCTCGCCGTCAACTGCCTCATAATTCACGTCGTTTGCAGTGAATCCGTTAGGATATTTCTTTGCGAAAAGCTCGTCGATGTTGTCCATTACGGCTTTCACGTTGTACTCATCGCGCTCAAAGGCAACGGTGTAGTTGGTCATATTGATAATGGCGCGCAGCAGCGGCATTTTTTCAGCTGAAAGTGAAGGCAGAACCATATCGCCGCAGAATAGCATCACTGCATCAGAGTGAGTGATAAGGTTTTGCACATCGTTAGGATGAAAATCAACAAGAATAGGCACAATGGTGCAACCGTAGGTTATGGTTGCAATGTACGATACCGCCCAGTGTGGGTGACTTTTGCCTATCAGAGCAATTTTGTTGCCCGGTTTCACACCACATTGTTCGAACATGATGTGGATTTTCTCAACCAAAACGGCCATATCGCCGTAGGTAAGGGTTTCGCCCTTGTAAATCGACAGGGCTGGTAAATCCCAGTGTTTCTTGAAGGTCGACTCGAAAGCCTTGACCAAATTGCCTTGTACAACCATATCATTAATTTTTAGTGGTTTATTTAAAAGCAAAAAATGTACCAAAAAGCATTTTTTAACGGCTGTACATATAATAAATAGAGAGAACGGATAGTGTATTTGGCTTGAAGTCAGATATTTTGTAGTGTCTTATGAGCACAAAAAAACTCTTGCAACAAATCGGTTACAAGAGTCTTTCATCATTTGTCGGGGTAGCAGGATTCGAACCTGCGACCTCCTGCTCCCAAAGCAGGCACACTAACCGGGCTGTGCTATACCCCGTGCTAAAAGCGGTGCAAAGATAGACCTTCTATTTGCATTTGCAAAAAAAATATTGAGTTACGTTTTATGCATTCTAAAATCTTAGCTGACAACAATAAAACGGCTATATTTGCGGCCTTAAAATTTGAAACATGCTACCGAAATTTCTACTTGCAACAAACAGCCAGCAGCGATTGGGCTACATCTACGTTGTTCACACCGAAAAGCCGCGCTTCATTTTGGAAGGCAGCGAAGACGATTTTGAGAACGACAAGCAAATCTATTGGATTGACAAACCCGAGCTGCCTCAAATTGAGATTGATACATTAATCGCTGAAGCCGAGTATTTTATTGACGATGAGCTCGACTGCGAAGACAGCCTCGGCGATGACGAAGAAGAAGAGTAATAAGTTGCAAGTATTATAAATCAGAAAGATATGGAATTTAACGAAGAGATTAAACGCCGCCGTACGTTTGCCATTATAAGCCACCCTGACGCCGGTAAAACCACTTTGACCGAGAAGTTGCTGCTGTTTGGCGGCGCTATCCACGTGGCCGGTGCCGTGAAATCGAACAAGATTAAGAAAACCGCCACTTCCGACTTTATGGAAATTGAGCGGCAACGTGGTATTTCGGTTGCCACATCGGTAATGGGTTTTGAGTATAACGGCGTGAAAGTCAATATTCTTGACACTCCGGGCCACCAGGATTTTGCCGAAGACACCTTCCGCACCCTGACAGCTGTCGACAGCGTTATTGTGGTGATTGATGCCGCAAAAGGCGTTGAGGCACAGACGGAAAAACTGATGAAAGTGTGCCGTATGCGCAACACTCCTGTGATTGTGTTCATCAACAAGATTGACCGCGAAGGCAAAGACCCGTTCGATTTGCTCAACGAGATTGAAAATCAACTTCAAATCCACGTTCATCCGTTGAGTTGGCCTGTTGGTATGGGCCAAAGGCTGCAAGGAGTTTACAACATCTTCGACCATAAGATGTACTATTTCTCGGGCAACGACAAAACCAAAGCCGAAGAGCCGCAGGAATTCAAAGACCTTAACGACCCTGAATTCGAGCGCAAAATGGGCAAGAACGCACAGATTCTGCGCGACAATCTCGAACTGATTGAAGGCGTTTATCCCGACTTCGACCAGAATCTTTACCGCGAAGCGAAAATTGCTCCGGTGTTCTTCGGAAGCGCACTCTATAATTTTGGTGTTCAAGAACTTCTGGAATCGTTCATCCGTATTGCACCATCGCCACAGCCGTCGCAAACTATTGAGCGCGAAGTGAAACCAGAAGAAGATAAGTTCACCGGTTTTGTGTTCAAAATACACGCGAATATGGACCCGAACCACCGCGACCGCATTGCGTTTGTCAAGATTTGCTCGGGCAAGTTCCAACGCAACACCAACTACTATCACGTCCAACTCGACCGCCAGCTGAAATTTGCCAGCCCGACGGCCTTTATGGCGCAAAAAACATCGGTTGTTGAAGAAGCCTACCCCGGCGATATCATCGGTTTGCACGACACGGGCAACTTTAAAATCGGTGACACACTGACTGAAGGCGAAAAGATTCATTTCAAAGGACTTCCGAGTTTCTCACCCGAATTGTTCCGCTACATCGAAAACGATGACCCGATGAAAGCCAAGCAGCTTGCCAAAGGTATCGACCAACTGATGGATGAAGGTGTGGCACAATTGTTTACAATGACATTGAACGGCCGCAAGGTGATTGGAACCGTTGGTGCGCTCCAGTTCGAAGTGATTGAATATCGATTGCTGCACGAGTACAACGCCAAATGCCGCTACGAGAACATCAGTATGTACAAGGCTTGTTGGGTTAAGCCGAAGGATATGGTTGAGTGGGAAGACTTCAAACGCCGCAAATTCAAGGCAATGGCCAAAGACAAGTGGGGCCGTGACGTCTATCTCGCCGAATCAGCTTATGAACTACAGATGTCGCAGGAAAAATTCAAAGGATTGGAATTCTATTTCACATCGGAATTTGAGTAGGATTTAGGCAAGAGGCATCAGGCAAAAGGCATAAGTAGTTTGCGTTTTTGTCAGCGTTAGTGTTATTGTTTTAGTTGTTTAACACTCTCTTAACACAATCGGTTTTCAGCATTATCTACATTTGGCGCATTAAAACGAAGCAAGGGCTTCGGCTAAATCGTTGAATTTTGGATATAGTTATTAAGAATCTGACCAAACTTTATGGCGCGCAGCGGGCCGTCGATAATTTGTCATTTGAGGTCAAGACGGGAGAGATTCTAGGCTTTCTGGGACCGAATGGCGCAGGCAAGACAACCACAATGAAGACCATTGCGGGTTACATAAAGCCGACTGAGGGAACAATCCGTGTGGGGCGCTACAATGTGGAAACTGATGCCGACAAGGTTAAACAGGTGATTGGTTATCTGCCCGAGCACAATCCGCTTTATTCCGATATGTATGTTGTTGATTATTTGCGGTATATGGCGCAATTGCAACTTTTGCGCGCCGACAAAATCAACGACCGTATTTACGAGATGGTCAATGTTTGCGGGCTTGAAGGCGAAAAGCACAAGCGTATCAGTGAGCTGTCGAAGGGTTACCGTCAGCGTGTAGGCCTTGCGCAAGCATTGATACATGACCCACAGGTGCTGATTCTTGACGAGCCGACAACCGGCCTCGACCCGAACCAGATTATCGAAATCCGTCAGTTGATTCGAAAAATAGGACACGAAAAGACTATCATTCTTAGTTCGCACATTTTGGCTGAGGTTGAGGCCACCTGCGACAGAATTCTGATTATCAATAAGGGAAGAATTGTGGCTGACGGCACATCTGACCAGTTGCGTAAGGCGTCATCGGGTTGCGAGTGTGTGAAAATCACGGTTGAAAATGCCGACAGAAACGATGTTGTGTGTGTTATGCAAAATATTGACACAGTGGAGCTTATTGATACTGTGAAAGACTATCCCGATTCGTTTGAGATTCAAAGCAAAGAGGGTGAGTCGAGCCGCAGGGCGATATTCAATGCCTGTGTTGAAAACGGATGGGTGCTTACAGAAATGACTCCTATTGAAACCAAACTTGAAGATGTCTTCCGTGAGCTAACTAAATAGTTGTGGATAAAATATTTATATAAATGAAACTTGTTTGGATAATTGCACGTCAAGAGTTGCGGATGCAGTTCGATTCGCTTATGGCTTACATTCTGTTGGTGCTGTTTTTAGGCTTCAGTGGCATTTTCACATGGCTCTACGGCAGCGATATTTTCATCTACGGACAAGCCTCTCTGCAAGTCTTTTTCTCGACAGCTTACATCACACTTTTTCTGTTGATACCGGCGCTTACGATGAAGTCGGTGGCAGAGGAGGTGCGTACTGGCACAATTGAGATGCTGCTTACAAAACCGGTGTCGTGCTGGCAGGTTATTATGGGAAAATATCTGTCGGTTATTTTGCTGATAGCTTTTGCTTTATTGCTCACATTGCCTTATTACATCTCGGTCGCGTCGCTCGGTAATGTCGACCACGGAGCAGTGATTTGCGGCTATCTTGGACTATTGTTTATGAGCAGTGCCTACATTGGTATTGGTCTGTTTGCTAGTTCCTTGACTAATAATCAGATAATCAGTTTTTTGTTAGCTTTCGCAATAAGCATTTTCTTTCATATAATATTCGGAATCATTGGTCATCAGTTTGGCGGAATATTGGGACAAATGGCAATCGGGCTTGATATGGACTCTCATTTTGAGAGCATTGCGCGCGGTGTCATCGACACAAAAGACATCATTTATTTCGCATCTCTGACCTTTGCCGGATTGTTCCTGGCCGAAAGGTCGCTAGCATCAAAAATTGCTTGATTATGAATAAGAGACATACACTTGTTTATACATTGTCGGTATTGGTGATTTTGCTGATTGTCAACATAATCTCCGAACATTTTTTCTTTCGCTTCGATTTCACTGGCGATAACCGCTATACGCTAAGCAAGGCCACAAAGAACATTTTGCGCAATCTTGACCAAACTGTAACCGTAACAGCATATTTCTCAGAAGATTTGCCTGCTGAAATCCTCCGTTCGAAGCAAGAGTTTAAAGATTTGCTTATTGAGTACCGCAATGCGTCGCACGGTCAGTTTGAGTTTGAATTTGTCAATCCTTCAGTGTCTGATGAGCTTGAAAACGAAGCGGTTAAATCGGGTATTTATCCGGTTATGATAAATGTCCGTGAGCGTGACCAGATAAGGCAGCAAAAGGCATTTTTAGGTGCGGTTGTGGAGCAGGGCAGCAAGCGCGAGATAATTCCGTTTGTGCAGCCCGGTATGCCTATCGAATACACACTTTCGTCGGCGGTGCGCAAAATGTCGCCAAAGAAGCGCATTACGGTCGGATTTCTGCAAGGACACGGAGAGCCGTCGCCATACACAATGCAGCAGGTTATGGCAGAAATGTCGGTTATGTATAATATAAAAACCGTTGATTTGCAGCGCGATAGTTCGGCTTGCGACAGCATCGCCACATTGGTTATAGTTGCGCCGGTTGACACAATTCAGCCTTCGGAATTTGCCATTATCGATAAATTCATAGCATCGGGGGGCAGAGTGCTTGTGGCTATCGACAGAGTGAATGCCAATCTGGACCAACTTTTTGCATACGAGCAAAATACGGGTCTAGAGCAATGGCTAAGGTCGAAGGAGATAAGCTCCGACTCCAAAATGGCTATCGACAATTATTGCGCTACGGTCAGTGTCCAGCAACAACAGGGCTATTATCGGGTGAATGTTCAGCAGCAATTTCCGTACATACCTTTCGTGACCAATTTTGGCAAACATCCCATAACCAACGGACTTGAGCAAGTACAACTGCAGTTTGTGAGTCCGGTGGTGTATGTTGGCGATTCGTCGGCGGTTTTCACACCTTTGCTTTTCAGTTCCGACCGCGCGGCAATGCTTAATGTGCCGTCGAATATTGATGTGCAGAGGCAATGGTCGGCACGCGATTTTCCGTTGGCAGAGATTCCGCTTGGAGGCTTGCTTGAAGGCACAATCGGAGGCATACCTAATTCGAAAATGGTTGTCATTGGCGACGGCGATTTTATGCAGAACGGCGACCCTCGCCAGCCCCGCCAACAGTCGCCTGACAACATAAGCCTGTTTGTCAATGCAATAGATTATCTCTCGGACGATACCGGGCTTGTCGATTTGCGAACTAAAGGCATAACATCGCGTCCGCTCGAACAACTCGATGACAGCACACGCGCATTTGTAAAGTGGCTTAACGTATTGTTACCCATATTGATAGTGGTGCTGATAGGCATAATCCGTATGCAGCAGCAACGCAATTTGCGTATAAAACGAATGGAGGAGGGCTATGTCGAATAAGCGTCCATATATTATTGTATCACTGATAGTTGTACTTTTATGTGTGGCGGTGTTCGCAATTCTTGCCGACCGTTCAACCGACCGTTCGTTCCGTCGTTTTGTTATTTCTGTTGATATAGACAAGGTACAGTCAATCAGTGTTTTGAAGCCAAAGGACGAACTTGCGCTTGAATTCGAGCGTGAAGGCGATGAGTGGAAGGTAGTTGTGCCGTCGGGCGCAATGGAGGCCAATAGTCGGAAAGTTGAAAGTTTACTTGCGTATTTATCAGGTGTTCAAGCTATAAGACAAATGTCAAACTCGGAAAATGTTTGGGAACAATATGGCGTTGTTGACTCTATTGCAACACGAGTGATTGTGCGTGGCAAAAAGAAAACGCTTGCCGATTTCTATTTCGGGAATACCGATTTTGACGCTCAGACTCAGGAAATTAGTTGTTATATCCGCAATGTGGGCGACAGCCGCATCTACAAGGTTGACGGCTATTTGGGTCCGGCACTCAGCGGCGGCTTTGACGCTTGGGTGCGCAAGTACTGAGGTTACTGAACTATTTTTCCAAGCAGTGTTGCCGATGTGCAGCTCTCAACCTTCACATTTACGTAGTCGCCGGGTTTCTGGCCGCTTGCGGGGAAAACTATCATTTTGTTTTGTGAGCTGCGTCCGCACCATTCGGCGTCGGAGCGTTTGCTGGGGCCCTCCACAAGCACTTCGAATGTCTTTCCAATATCCCGTTTGTTCGATTCTTCCGACAGCTTGTTCTGCAACTCAATAATTTGCTGAAGACGAGCCACTTTCACATCTTCTGGAATGTTGTCGGGCATAAATTTGGCAGCGCGTGTGCCAGGGCGTTCAGAGTATTTGAACATAAAGGCCGAATCGAATTTAGCCCAGCTAATCAGGTCTAGTGTAAGTTGCTGGTCTTCTTCGGTTTCGTTGTGGAATCCGCAGAAAACATCGGTGGTTATCGCACATTCGGGCACAATGCGGCGTATGGCCTCAATGCGCTCCATATACCACTCACGTGTGTATTTGCGGTTCATAGCTTGCAGAATGGCGTTGCTGCCGCTTTGCACGGGCAGGTGAATGTGCTTGCAGATATTGTGGTGTTTTGCAATCACTTGCAGTGTCTCATTGGCCATATCTTTCGGGTGGCTTGTCGAGAAACGGATTCTGATTTCGGGAAACTTAGCAGCCACTGTGTCAAGCAGTTCGGGAAATTTTATTTCGTGTCCGTCCTGCACAAACTTGTATGAGTTGACGTTCTGTCCGAGCAACGTAACTTCTTTGTAACCTTTTTGCTGAAGGTCGGCCATTTCGTTCATTATGTCGGTAATGTCGCGGCTGCGCTCGCGTCCGCGTGTGTAAGGCACAATGCAGTATGAGCAGAAATTGTTGCAGCCGCGCATTATACTCACAAAAGCCGAAACACCGTTGGTGGCGATGCGTGTGGGGCAGATGCCGGCGTATGTCTCGGTTTCCGACAGATTGGTGTCAATGGCCTTTTCGCCTTTCTCAGCTTTAGCAACCAACAGCGGCATAAACTGATACGAGTCGGGGCCAGCAACAATGTCAACGGTTTGGGTTTTCAGCAATTCTTCGCCAAGCCGTTCGGCCATACAGCCGATAACGCCCACAAGCAGTTTGGGTTGTTTGCGTTTTTGCAGCTGCAGATTCTCAAGTTTCGCCCAGATGCGTTGCTCGGCATTGTCGCGTATAGAACAGGTATTGAGCAATATAAGGTCTGCGTTGTCGCGTTCGTGAGTGATTTCATATTGAGCCGGTTCCATAATAGCGGCGACAACTTCGCTGTCGGCCACATTCATTTGGCAGCCATAAGTCTCTATATATAGTTTCTTCATTGGTATCTTATTGTGTTTCAATTCTTATTTTCAAGAATATCGCGTGTCACGTGCGACACTTCTTTAATCTTGCTCAGTTTGTTTATCAGTTCGGTCAGAAAATCGTTGTTGTGGACATATACATCGATTTTACCTTCAAAAATGCCGTCGTGGCAATCGATGTTTATCGACCGTAAGTTTACGTCCAACTTGTTGGTAATCACTTTTGTAACCTCGTTTATGGCATCGGGGCTGTAGACGCCTTTTATCCGAAGGCGGCCAAGGAAAGCCATAAGTTTGTGGCTGCGCCACTCCACTTTCACTACGTTCGAGCTGTCGCTTGAGTTGAGGCGTATGGCGTTTGGACACGATGTGCTGTGGATAACAAGTTCATTATCAGTTAGTCGGTAGCCTATTACATCGTCGCCTGGAATTGGGTTGCAGCATGTGGCAATCTGGTAGCCTTGCGTGCCGTCGTCGACAATCAGCGGTTTCGACTTGTCGAATTTCTCCGTCGGGTTGTTGTTTTTGCTCCGCGATATGCTCCAGAATTTCATCCATTTGCTTTGTGAGCGCGTCTCCATTATTTTGCGGAACTCGTCGGTCGATATCTTGTTGAGTCCCAGCTTGTAATACAGCTCGTCTTTGTTTTTCGACTGATAGTGGTTGCTCAGTTTGCGGATGATGTTCGAGCTTATCTGCATGTGGCATTGCTCAAGCAGCCATTCGAGGTGCACTTTGCCGTCGGTTGCAACGTTGCGGCGCTGGTCTTTGAAGTAGTTTTTTATGGCGTTGCGCGCCTTGGCCGTCGACACGTAGTTAACCCAGTCGGCGTCGGGCAGTTGTTTCTCCGATGTTAGAATCTCTATCTGGTCGCCAGCGTTAAGTTCCTGATTCAGAGCAACAAGTTTGTGATTCACCTTAGCTCCGTAGGCGTGGAATCCAACTTCAGAGTGAATCTCGAAGGCGAAATCCAAAACAGTCGATTTCGAAGGAAGCGTTATCGATTCGCCTTTGGGCGTGAATACTGTGATTTCCGACGCGAAAAGGTTGAGTTTGAACTCGTCGAGGAAGTCGAAAGCGTCGGTTTTTGGGTCCTCAAGCTGTTTGCGAATCTCGAAAATCCACTTGTCGAGTTCGTTCTCCGATGTTGTATTCTCCTTGTATTTCCAGTGTGCGGCGTATCCGCGCTCGGCAATCTCGTTCATGCGGCGCGAGCGAATCTGCACCTCAACCCATTGTCCGCCCGGGCCCATAACCGTGGTGTGAAGCGCCTCGTAGCCGTTCGACTTGGGCTTGCTAATCCAGTCGCGGAGCCGGTCGGGACGTGGGGCATAGATGTCGGTGATTATTGAGTATATGGCCCAGCACTGCGCTTTCTCAGGCAGGTTGGGGTCGGGGTCGAAGATGATGCGTATGGCGAACAGGTCGTAAATCTCGTCGAGCGACACCTTTTTCGTCTCCATTTTGTGCCAAATGGAGTAGATTGATTTTGGCCGTCCGGTTATCTCGTAGGTGTATTTTTCGGCATTGAGCCGTGCGGTTATCGGAAGCGAGAATTTGTTGATGTAGGTGAACCGTTTGCTTTCGCTTGTCTTGATAAATTCGGCAATGCGGCGGTACTCAATAGGGTGGTGGTATTTCAGGCACAAGTCCTCAAGTTCGGTTTTAATCGAATATAGACCGAGCCTATGAGCCAGTGGCGCATATATATATAATGTCTCGCTTGATATTTTTAGTTGCTTGTTGGGTGGCATGCTGTCGAGGGTGCGCATGTTGTGAAGGCGGTCGGCCAGCTTGATGAAAATGACGCGCAGGTCGTTCGACATGGTCATTATTATCTTTTTGAAGTTCTCAGCCTGAAGGTCGCTCTGCCCGTCGAACACGCCGGCAATCTTGGTCAGGCCGTCGACAATGTTGGCCACCTTTTCGCCAAACTGCATGCGGATGTCGTCGACGGTGAAATCGGTGTCCTCAACCACATCGTGTAGCAGCGCCGACACTATTGAGTTGGTTCCCAGCCCGATTTCGGTGGTCGCTATTTTGGCGACGGCTATCGGGTGCAGAATGTACGGCTCGCCCGATTTGCGGCGCATTTTGTCGTGGGCGCCGTTGGCCAGGTTGAAGGCTTTGGTTATCAACGCCTGGTCTTCTGGACTTTGCGACAGCCGCGCCGACGCAAGCAAATCTTGGAAATGGTCTTGAATCAGTTGTTTTTCCTCAGCCGAGAATTCTGATATGTTGCCACTCATAATCGTCAGTTTTTATCGTTTTAAAAAACCTTCAAAAGTAGTTTTTTTTGGGAACAGACGATTATCGAAATAGCATTGCTATAGCGGTGACGGATTCGGGTTTTTGTCGGATTGGGCGCATTGCCGGCAGGCTGTCTCAGTCAATGCAGCCCAGAATTTCCATTATTTTCGTCTGTTTCGACTCCTTAATCGGAATCTCGAAAAGGTCCGATGCGATGTAGTATTTGAACGAAATTATCGGGAAGCGTTTCAGTTTCTCGTACTGGTCGGCGCTTAGCGGATATACAATCTGCGACGCCATGGTTTCGCCACTTGACTCTTTGGCTGTGGCTCGCGGCTTGATGACAATCTCCTCGTTGTTCGACAGCAGGAAGGCTATTTCGCGCTCCTCGTTTATCGTAAAGTCTTCGTATTTGTAATATTTCATTTTCAGAAACCGATAGCGCATACCTACGCTTTGAGCTTTGAAATACAACGGGTTGTTGTTCATCTTGGCCAACGTTATGGGTTGTGTAACCTTGATGCGCGCTTCAGTCAGGGCGTCGATAATATTTTTCTCGTACTGACAGCTTTGCGCGTTAACAATCTGAGCAGCAATGATTAAGGTTGCTACAACAATAAAGCGACAGATTCTGTGCGAAATTTGCATTTGAAATAATTTAGCTGATTATCCTAACGGAAAACCAATGACAAAATTATTCTTTTTCGCTATCTTCGCAACATATATTAATTCACAAACATTATGGCATTAACAGCAGAAATTCACACAGCAAAGGGCGTGATGAAAGTAAAATTCTACGAAAACGACGTCCCGAACACGGTTAATAACTTTGTCAAACTTGCGAAAGAAGGCTTCTATGACGGGCTCACTTTCCACCGCGTAATTCCGAACTTTGTCATTCAGGGCGGATGTCCGTATTCTCGCAATCCGGGTGACCCACGCATCGGAACAGGCGGTCCGGGCTACAGCATCAAATGTGAGACACACGCTGGCAATCAGTATCACGACCGTGGCGTTCTCTCAATGGCGCACGCAGGTAAAGACACTGGCGGTTCGCAGTTCTTCATCTGCCACAACCGCGAGAACACTCAGCATTTGGACGGCGTTCACACTTGCTTTGGCAAGGTTTACGAAGGCCTGGATGTTATTGACGCCATTCGTCCCGGCGACAAGATTGAGAAAATTGTGATTGTTGAGGATTGATTATTTAGGAATTATGATTGTAGAGACGTAGCGCACTACGTCTCTACATTTTCATTTGAAAAACAAAACATATTTAACGCGGAGCTATGAAAAAGTCTCTTATTGCATTTTCATTTGTTTTGCTTGCCGCGATAGCTTGTGACAGAGACAATAACACAGAACCGCGGCCTGAACCGCACACTTTGCCAAGCAAAGACACTACATCGCACGAAATCAACACTGATACGATTCCGCCGTTTTGGTGTGAGATTCCAGATAGTCCGGATGAAGTTGCAGTTGAATTATGTATGATTGACGCGCAAACTGAAGGCGATTTCACGTTCAATATTGTCAAACAGTTGAATAATGAGGTCGACGGCAATTTCTTTCTGTCGCCCATAAGCGTTCAGATGGCATTCGCAATGTTGGCCAACGGCGCTGACGGAAACAGTCGTAAGCAAATTATCGATGCATTTGGATATGGCTCAAAGTCAATCGATGAACTGAACAACTATTGCCGGAAGGTTATTTCGGATTGGGATGCGCTGAACAGTGAGTATGCTAACAAAAGCGCACAAGTGAGCGAGTATGCAGAAGGAGCTTTTCAGCAGACAATAGAGACAGCCAATGCCATTTGGACAGATAGTTGTTTCCCTCTTTTTAAAGAGTATATCGAATTGTGTAACCAATATTTTGATGCGGAGGCGGCAACATTGAATTTTGCTAATAAAGACAGTTCGCTTGCCGTTATGAACGGCTGGTGCAACCAGAAAACGCACGGAATGATACCGAAAATGCTAGGAGACCTTGACCCGCTGACTATAACCATATTAGCTAACGCATTGTATTTCAAGGCTGATTGGGAGAACCCATTTGAAGAATATGCAACACAAAAGGCCGACTTTACCAATGCTGACGGCGCAGTGTCACAGGTCGATATGATGCACCAGCAGGAGTATTTCAACTATGTCAGGACCGACATTTTTACAATGGCTGAGCTACCATACACTGGCACAACTTGTATGGATATTATTCTACCCGACAGCGGTATAAGTGTCAACCAATGCGTTGGACAGTTGAGTCAGTCGCGTTTCGATGCGGCATTGGGGAAAATGTCACGGAAAGGCTTAAACGTTCATTTGCCAAAATTCGATTTGGAGTTCAATCATAATTTGGTTAAGATTATGAATCAGTTAGGTGTGATTGATGTGTTTTCACCATTAACTGCCGATTTGGGTAAAATGGGTAATGGGCACACAGAAGCCTTTGTGAGCGATGCTATCCAACTTTCTCACATAAGCGTTGATGAGAGCGGAACCGAAGCTGCAGCTGTGACGGTGATTGTTTTCGAGATAACAGGTGTTGTTGGCCCTGTAGAGGTTCCTATAGAGTTCAACGTCAACCGTCCGTTCGCCTACATAATCCGTGACAAGCAGACCGGAACTATCTTGTTTGTAGGGAAAGTGGAAAAATTGTAGAGGGTAGTATTTTGACTTCAACAGCGAAGTTTTTCTGCCTTAAACTCAACCTTCTAAACAGCGAAGCGCTAAACTTCTCAACTTTTAATTGATATTTATTAATTTTGCGGCTCTAAAAACGAAAAATTATGGAAGAAAATCAGAACATGTTCAAGTTCGATGCAGTGGACTTGATTCTTTATTTCTGGAAACGCCGTTGGGCGATTATCATCGTTGGTTTTGCTACGGCAATCATCTCGTCAATAGTATCGCTTTGTATGACGGAACGATACAAATCGGAGGTTATTTTGTTTCCATCGGCGGCTGGTTCTGTCTCGCAGGACTTGCTCTCTATATCATCAATGGGTAAGAGCATCTTGCGACTAGGAGAGGACGAGGAACTTGACCAGTTGATGCAGGTGCTGCAATCGGATGAGATTCGCCGTCGCATCATTGAGAAATATGACTTGATGAACCACTACGAAATCAAGTCCAACTCGAAATACCGCAACACACAGCTCTACAAAAAGTATGATAATAACATAGTTATCAGGCCGACGAAATTCTTGTCGATAAGCATAACCGTATGGGATACCGACCCGCAAATTGCCGCCAATATTGCCAACGACATTTCGTATTTGGTGGATACGGTAAAAAACAATATGATGCACGAAAAGGCGCTTTTGGCTTTGGAACTTGTTAAAAATGAATACGATTCACTGTTGCACGACATCCAAATCAAAGAGGACACGCTGAACAGTTTGCGTAAGCGCGGCGTAGTTGATTACGAGAAGCAGGCCGAAGCCCTATCGTCAGCATTGGGCGTGGCGCTGAGCAATGGTAACACCAAAGCCGCCGATAACATTCAGAAGCGTCTCGATAAGCTTGGTGAGATAGGCGGTCCATATATCGACATCTACAACCAGCTATTGTTCGACAAGGAACGTATTTCTGATTTGAGAACTAAACTTGCTGAGGCACAGATAGATGCTCGTCAGAATCTGCCGCAGAAATATGTTGTGAACAAAGCCACTGTGGCCGAGAAAAAATCGTATCCTGTGCGCTGGCTCATAGTTGTGACTTCAACAGCAGCCGCCGTCATATTGCTAATGCTTGGAATGATTATTTTTGACTCAATTGCCAAGCGTGTTGAGTTTTTAAAAGAAAAATAATCTTGCAACAACCCAAAAACAGTTGGTGGTTATACGCATTCGTGGCAGCATTCACGGTGTTGAACATGGTTTGCATCTACAATGAGTTCACCCTACTGAGCTTATTGCCGGTGGCTATTATCCTTGTCGGTATGGCCTTTTTGGCGCTCGACAAGCTAATGCTCTTCATCGCATTTATGGTTCCGCTCTCCATTCCGCTGAGCGAGATGATGCCTGATTTGCCCATAGATATGTTTCTGCCGACAGAGCCGCTGTTGGCAGGAATAATGCTGTTGTTTATATTTAAAGTGTTGTTTAACAAGAAGTTCGATACTCGAATACTGACGCATCCGGTAAGCATTACCATTTATATATACTTGGCGTGGATGCTGATAACCTGCATAACAAGTGTTGAGCCGATAGTCTCGTTTAAGTTCTTATTATCAAGACTTTGGTTCATTATCCCACTCTATTTTTTGATGACGCAGGTTTTCCGCAAAGATTCCGACAATGCAAGAAAATACGTTGTCTATTACGCCATAGCGCTTTGTATTGTAGTGATTTACGCGCTTGTGCAGCACGCCAAATACGGCATTTTTGACGAGAAAATCGCCCATTGGTCGGCCAACCCATTCTATAAAGACCACACGTCGTACGGAGCGATGCTGGCTTTCTATATTCCGCCAGTCATTGCATTGGCTTTCAGTAAGATGTTTGCTCCACGCAAGCGTTTCTTCTATTTGTCGCTGCTTATGCTGCTTTTGGTTGGCATTATATTTTCATATTCGCGTGCGGCCTGGGTCAGCCTGTTTGGCGCGTTCGGCATTTGGTGTTGTGCCAAGTTGCGCATAAAGTTCAGTGTGATAGTTGTAGGAATAGCCGTTCTTGCCATTGGATTTTTCTCATTTGGCGATACGCTGATGCGCGATTTACGCTCCAATAACCAAGACTCGTCAACCGATTTTGTCGAGCACGTGCAGTCGATAAGCAATGTCTCGACCGACGCATCAAACTTGGAACGTATCAACCGCTGGAATTGCGCTCTGAGGATGTTCTCCGAAAAACCGATTTTCGGCTGGGGACCAGGAACTTATATGTTTTATTACGCACCATATCAGATGTCGTACGAACGCACTATCATAAGCACTAACGAGGGCGATATGGGTAACGCTCACAGCGAGTACCTTGGTCCGCTTGCCGAGGAGGGTGTTCTGGGGCCGCTCACGCTTTTGGCCGTGATGGTTGCCACCATAATAACCGGATTCCGTGCAATACGCCGCACCCGAGCCAACCACCCAATGCTCTATACCATTGGTCTGGCAGCCATTGTGGGACTCTTCACCTACTATTTCCACGGCGTGCTGAACGATTTTCTCGACACTGATAAAGCCTCGGTTCCGTTTTGGGGATTCACCGCATTGCTTGTCGCTATTGATGTTTATTATAGCGACGACAAGAAAGAGACGGAGAGCGAAAAATCTATAGAGAACTGATTCACATATAATTTCCGCAAATTGTAATTGTTCAAAAACAAAAAACGCAGAAGCCTTTGTTGCAAGCATCTGCGTTTTATTTCTGAAGGAAAGGACGGCTTATTTAATCACAAAGAAAGCAGCGTCTTTATAATTTTCGAATTGCGGTTCGATAACAACCTTTCCGCTTTTGTCAATCAAGCCATATTTAGAATTCAAGACCACCCACGCATAGCCATTGTCATCGAAATTGAAGGTGATATCATATATCGGCTCAACAACGAAATTGCCTGTTCCGTCAATAAAGCCGCTCTTGCCGTTCAGTGTCACTCTTGCCAGACCATTGTCGGCGAAGTTATCCTCCTTCTCATAAATTGGCTTGATAGCAAATTGCCCGGTTTTGTCGATGAAGCCTAACTTGTCGCCCTGGCTGGCGCGTGCCAATCCGTTTTTTGCGAAACTGGCGGCATATTCGAATTGTGGCTCAATCACGAACTTGCCGCTTTTGTCGATGAATCCCCATTTGCCGTTCATTTTGGCCGCTGCCAGATTGTTTTCGGCAAAGTTCCACACATCTTCGTATTGCGGATTTATTTTGAACTGCCCGGTCTGGTCGACAAATCCCCATTTGCCGTCCGTTTTCACAGCATAAATAACTTCGTTGTCGCTATGTTGAGGAGTTGCGCAGCCAAACATAATTGTTGTTAATGCGAGGGCTACTATTAGTGATTTGTGTTTCATAATTAATCGGTTTTTAAATATTCCGAAGTCAAATATAATGATTTTTTAATCGCTGATTCGGAAAAGACCAAAAGCAATAGACGAAACGCAAACAGAAAAATCAGGTTCTCATCAATCCCAGCTTTCTCGCTCTGGTTGCAAATCCCCTTGATTCCGTGGTGGTCAAAATATCGTCAACAATAGTTTTCAGTTCGGGTTTGAGCTCGGGGTAACGTGTGAGCCGTTGGGAGATGAGCGACATACAGTTTCCTTTCACGCCAATGGGCTCGTCGGGCTGCTCAAGCATTCTGAAACAAAAATCAATTATCGGGCCATCGAACTCTGCAGGCAACTTGCATAACATTAGTATTTTACAAGCCAAGCGGCGCATCCCGGTGTGCGACATCCGCGGAAGCGTTTTCACCATTTCGGGTAGAAACGGATGAAGTGATTGGCTGTCACGCTCGGCCACAATCGATAGTGCCCACATTGCACGTGGGCCAACCGGTACATCACCGTTTAAAGCGGCTTCGGCAAGGTCGGCCAAATGACGGCTGTCGGCCATTGCCCACGCCACCACAAGGTCGGTATTGGCACGCGACGCTTCGGCTTCCAATTGTTTTACAAGTTGCTGATTCATTGAGCTGAAATCCAACTTTTGAGTTTGTTGATTTCATCGGGCCAGAGGCTTTCGTCGGGCGTTTCCAAAACGAGCGGAATGCCGTCGAAACGTGAGTCGGCCATAATCATCTTAAAGGCATTCTCGCCAAGGAATCCAGTGCCAATCGACTGGTGGCGGTCAACGTGGCTGGCGTGGCCTTTCATTGTGTCGTTGAGGTGCATTCCGCGAAGATATTGGAAGCCAATCACTTCGTCGAATTTGCGCCATGTGCGCTCAAAACCTTCGGCGGTTTTAATGTCGTAGCCGGCGGCATAGGCGTGGCAAGTGTCAATGCAGACACCAACGCGCGATTTATCATCCACCTTGCTGATAATCTGCGCAATCTGCTCAAATGTAAAGCCGAGATTGGTGCCTTGCCCTGCCGTGTTCTCAATAACGGCCGTTACGCCCGACGTTTTCTCGAGCGCAATGTTTATCGATTCCGAGATAAGTGCAAGACACTCATCTTCAGATATTTGTTTCAAGTGACTGCCAGGGTGGAAGTTGAGACGGTCGAGCCCGAGCTGCGCGCATCGGTTCATCTCATCGATAAACGAATCGCGCGACTTTTGTAGACCTTCGGCATCGGGGTTGCCAAGATTGATGAGGTAGCTGTCGTGAGGCAGAATCTGCTTTGCAGTGTATCCGTATTTGGCGCAATTCGCCTTGAAAGCGTCGATGCTCGACTGCTCAAGCGGTTTGGCGAACCATTGCCGCTGATTCTTTGTGAATAAGGCGAAAGCCGTCGCACCTATCGCGCTGGCGTTCAGCGGCGCGTTCTCGACACCGCCCTGCGTGCTCACGTGAGCCCCAATGTACTTTGTCATAATCTTCGATTTTGATGGCAAGATATAAATTACCCAAACGCAAGCAAACAGAAATGTTTTCTCAAAGTTTGACTGATAGAAAAAACGTATCTTTATGAAATATCAAAATAACACGAATGTGAAAAGTAAACTTATTGGTACATTGCTATTTATGTGTGTGTTAATCCCGGCTCACACCATAATGGCGCAAAATCAGGAATCACTAATAATTCAAAAAGCCGACGAATTGATGAATTTGCTGGCTCCGAAAGATTATGTTTGGTTTAAAGATAGCATTTCTGATATTTTCTTGGTTTTAAACAACCTTGAATTGCCGCCAAAACACAAATTAAACGTTGATTTACCAAAAAAGGAAGGATTGGGCGACGTCTCACATATATGGGTTGCAGACAACACTGGGAAAAGGGATGACAACTACTTAAAATATGTTAAACTCAAAAGCATAACAGAAGAAAGTTGTTGGGAATGGTTATTGTTTTACTATATGATGAATAATATGATGCCTTCTTTCTGGCACGGTGACGGTAGATATAATACTTATAAAATGTTTTATTCTGAAAAACAATGGGAAAAACAAATTGACCGGTTAAAAGATTCTTTTATCCCAGATAGCTGTATGGCAGAATCTGAAAAAAATGCTAACCTTTTATCTGAATCCAAGTACAACAAAATGAAAGAAACCAAAATAACGCCTGCTCAAATAATATTATGTGCATCGAAAAATAAAGCAGAAGTGTCTTTCTATTCTTGGAATGATTGGAAAGGATTGATATACAATCAATACGAGTTGAAGATAAAAAAAGATAGTACAGTTAAAATAACCAATAGCACAAGCGAAACAATCATAAAATACTGGTGCGGAGTATTTTACTAATTATCGTTGCATTAAGAAATTTCACTATTGAGTTTATCTTTCATTATAAACTGTGTCGTAAGTGTTGTCTGTGCGAAAAAATACCACATCATTCTGTTGTTATTTTCCGCTATCTTCGCACCGTTATGAGCAAATCAATTGCAATAATGCGACATACGCTTACTGAGAGCGGTTGGCAGAAACCTGACCCCGACCGTTGCATTTTGCCCGAAGGCGAAGTGCAGACTGCTAATGTGGCGCAAAAGATGGCTGACGCAGGAATTGTACCTGATGCCGTCTGGGCAAGTCCGGCCTTGCGAGCGGCTCAAACGGCGGAGATTGTCGCTCAGCAGCTATGCCCCAATGTCGAGATAGAGACGGTCAGGCAACTCTACTACGATGATGAGTATCAGGTGGTCGACCTTATCGAGATTTGCCCCGACACGGTCAACAGCCTGCTTATTGTGGGGCATAACCCGATGGTTTCGAGGCTTGTAAGCCGATTGTCGGGCAGCGGTGACTTTGGATGGTTTGCCACAACGGAAGTTGTCTGGCTCGAATTCGATACCGAATCGTGGGCCCAAATTGCAACTTCGCCTATTATCGGCAGAATAAAAATATCGCCATTAAGAAACTGATATACTGACTAATACATTTTAGATTAAAATTTTTTCGTCGTCGAGCTGCAACTTTTTCGCAAATCGGCATCAATAGGTAAAACGCGTTTAAAAAATGGACTTTACAACTGACTTTTGGACAAAGGCTTACAACCGCAACATTAGCAAGCTGACAGGCGCGTGCTACCGATACGTGGCCGACAAGCAACTGGCCGAGGACCTTGCGCACGATGCCTTTATGTCCGCTATGGAAAAATCGGACTCGTTCCGCGGCACCGGCGAGTTCGACGCCTGGCTGCGGCGCATTGCGGTGAACACTGCCCTGCAGCATCTGCGAACTCAAGCCGCACAGCAACTTTACGAAAACATTTTAATCGACGACGAAATGGACAGCAACGACAACTTGAACATAATTGCGCAGGCCGATTTCTCGCAAGAGGAGCTGCTTGCCGCCGTCAACCAGCTGCCGGAGCACCACCGGCTGGTGTTCAATATGCACGTGATTGACGGATACTCGCACGCGCAGATAGCTGAGGAGTTGAATATCAGCGAGAACACATCGAAATCGCACCTGTTGCGGGCGCGCAAACGCCTTCAGGAGATTCTGACTGAGGAGGCGCAGCACAAACGCCGCCGCCGTGCTTGGCTGCTGTTCTTCATTCCGCGCCGCGAGGGATTTATCGACAAGCTTTATCAACAGAGTTTCAGCAACTTCGGGGTTGCACCGGCAACAACGGCAGCATCGCACGCCATTAATTTTGGTGCGGCGGCGGGGCATGTCACAGTTGGCTCAACAGCCGCCGTTACAACAGGAATCGCCACCGCCACAGTGGCTGCCGGTGTGGGTGTTGGCGCCGTGCTGATGAACACCGATGAGGCGCCCGTTGTCGAGCCGGAGCCGATAGTGATAGCCACTGATAGTATTGCAAATCAACTTGATACAATTCCAGCCGACACGCTCAATCTGGCCGACACATTGGCTAATCTGCCGCCCACGCCCGAGCTGGAAGCAGTAAAAGAAAAGCCGAAGGTGGATAAGAAAACAGTGGTGGTGAAGAAGAAAATAATCCGCCACCGCCAGGTTGTGGTAACCGACACCGTGAGCGCATCAACAAACAACCCGTAACTTTATGAAACTGCTCAAAACAGCACTCATTGCCATATTATTTTGCCTGACGGGCATCGCCACCAAGGCGCAAGACACGGTTTACATCTACGAGGAAGTAATCGTGTATGATACTATATATGAGATAATTGAGAAACGCACCAACCCATTCGATGGTGTCGAGACGATGCGCATTATTCAAATCGACACACTCACCAACACCACCAACCTGCTCATAATCGGCAACGGCCAAAGCACATCAATCCCTATCGACAAGGTGATTATCAGTGACGATGTTAAGAAAAACGACAGCACTAACAATATGGGCTTTTTCGACTTGATGCTGTTTGCTGCCAAAAATATGCTAATCGAGAAAAGCACGATTGACATGTTTTTGGGCGCTGGCGCATGGACCAGTGTCTGCACACCATTGTTTGTCGAGAACCACCTGGCTTGGAATTCGGGTGGCAACGGCACCCTTAACTTCGGTGTGAATTACGAAACCAAATTCATCAGCCGTTTTACGTTGGGAACGGGTGCGCATATTCATTTTCTTTTTGAGAACGAAGGACTTAAAGGTAAATTCACTTGTGATTATCCCGATTGTGGCTATTGTGAAGATGATCCCGATATCAAATTTAACATTGGCAGAATCTACCTGAAAAATGAGCATGTAGGTCAAGCCGCGGGCTACGATATGCATTGGGACGAGAACGAAAGCACCGGTAGTTATAGCGATTCGGTGGGAATAAAGGAATCGATAACTAAATATGTGCTGTTTGCCGTGCCTGTGCGCGTGGGTTACCAAATTGGCAAATTCACACCTTATTTAGGAGTTGAGTATAACATTCGTATGGCTATGAGCGAGGACCTGAAAGACCTGCACTCGCTTGGCTTTATCACCGGTATGCGCTACGATGCCAGTAAACACTTTGCTGTGTCGAGCAATTTCTACACCGGACTTACCAAAGACATGTCGCACCGTGGTACTCTCTATAGCCGCTCCGACGGCACTGCCGTTCGCACCGATACCTACAATTGGCACTCGTTCCGGTTCGAAATCACAGGACATTTTAAGTTTTAGAAAAGTTTAGAGTAAAGCATCGTTAGGCGGTGCTTTTTTTGTGGTCTTGCGGTTCTTCTATATGTCTGATTTTTATGTTTTTTGTCTTTTGTCTGAAATTTTTTCAAAAAAAACTGCAACCTTTTTCAAAAACCGCATCATCATTGTGATAACTAATAAAACTATAATTATGAAAAAAATTTGTTTTCTGAGCTTGATGCTCATCGCGGCGCACGGCATTGCTAGCGCGCAATTCTCATTCGATGTTAACGCTGGAAGTGGCTTGTGGACAGCTACTTGCGACAAAACTTCGATTAGAGACAAACAGGTTATTTCTCCTAACTTTACACCAACAGCTTACGCAGGCTTGTCGCTGGGCAACACTTTCAAATCGGGTGTGGTGCTGAGTTTGGGGGCGGATTTTCACTTCTTGTCGGCTAATGGCAGCTACAAGACATTGGTATCATCTGACGATTATCTTGAAAAGAACAGGTATATGGTGGTTGAGTGGCGCGACAGCGACGGCAATAACTACGGGCACTCTTATGGCGACTCGGAAGCGGCGGCGAATTATTTGCTGATTGCTGTTCCGTTGCGCATTGGCTACCAGATTGGCAAGTTTACGCCTAATATCGGAATGGAATATAATTATCGTATCAGCACCGACGATAATGTTAGCAACATGAACGCCTTTGGATTGACAGCTGGGTTGCAATATAAGCTGACAGAGCGTTTGGCGCTGACATGCAACTATTACTACGGGCTTTCAACTGATGTTAGAGCGCAAGGCGGCTACAAAGTTTACGATACCAGCAACGATGCCGATTGGAAACTTGTTTTTGGCAGTTCGGAAACCTATGCATGGCGCACTCATCGGCTCGATGTAGGCATAAGCTATCGGTTGGGTAAATCGGAATAAATAATTTTTCAAAAAAAACTGCAACCTTTTTGCAACTCCCGCATCATATAGACGAAACATTAAAAAATAACTTAAATATGAAAAAGATTGGATTTTTGGGCATAATGCTCATCGCTTTGCAAAACTTTTCTGTTGCACAGACATCGTTTGATGTCAATATTGGTGGCGGCGTTTGGACAGCCGCTTGTGAGCCGTTTATTGTCGAAGACCACCTTGTTTGGAACCCTGGCGCGGGCGCGACTCATCATCTTGGATTTGGTATGAAAAGCGTTTTGAACGGCCACCTTACGCTAGGATTGGGCGTCAGAGGACACTATATGGGCCAGAACCGTGGCTACCGTACTTCGTTAAAGTGCAAATACCCCGATTGTGATGCCTGCGATGAAAACGATGGACGCGGAGTATTCATCAACTGGAGTGGTCCGGACAGCGTAGGCCGCAGCATCGGCCGCGACGAGGCGACAACCGACTATGCAATGATTTCGGTGCCTTTTAAAATTGGCTACCAGATTGGAAAATTCAACCCCAACATCGGTGTTGAGTATAACTACCGTATGGGAATCGAAAAGAACGTGGGTGAGTTGCAGTCGATAGGAATCACCACCGGTCTGCGCTTTGACTTGAACGACAACTTCGCCTTCTCAACCGATTTCTACAGCGGTGTTACCAAAGATATGACTCACAAAGGCACAGTTTATAGCGGACAGCGTGGTGCTGACGATGTTGAGGAACTCGAAACTTATGATTTCAAATGGCGCAGCTATCGCGTTGAGTTCACCGTTCACTACAAATTTGGTGGTGGAAGAGCAAATTAATCTAAAGACGGAACGCACGAATTTTAAATCCACTCACAGGATTGAAAACAAAAAAAAGCGACTCACAAGAGCCGCTTTTTTTATGTTGATATACGCCTGTTTTAGAACGAGAATTGCAGACGGGTCTGAACCATACTGTAGTTTTCGCCGTCTTTCACCGCTGCATAAATAGCGTTGACTTTCACATTCAGATTCTTGCTGAAGAAATAGTTGCAGCCAATGGTGAAATCGGTTTGTTTTCCGGCTTTCACATGGTCGGCGTCAAGATTAAGGTGGCTCACACGCGCCAGAACCTCAAGGCTCTTTGGCGATGCGTTGGCTGCCAGACCGGTCTTTTTGTTATAGTTCTGTTGGTCGCCTTTAATCAAGTAGCTGGCTTGAGCATAAAATCCGTCGAGATAAGCGTTGTTGCCTGCAGTATCCATTTTTTGCAGCGAAGTTGCCATATAGTGTCCCTCAACATAAAGTTTTCCGCTGATGAAGATTGCTTCAGCCTCCATACGCAAATAGTTGTCGGGGTTGAAAGAGGCTGTTCCGATGAGTTTGTTGGTAACAACTGTTGTCGGAATAGAACCAGTAAACGATACAGCGTTAGGCGATTGCACAAGCATTGGCGCAACACCGATGTGCAGGATTGTAGTTTCGTCGATGATTGGACGGAAGATAGCCTTAGCCGCAAGTGACCAACCTTTGTCGATGTTTTTACCGTTGTCAACATTGCCGTCGCTGAACAAACCAGCTGTCAAGTTGAAAGCGTCGGAAGTGTAGGCATACGACAAGCCGATTTTACGTGCCGGGCAGAATGCAAGGTCAACCGAAGCGTCCTCAACAAACTTGTACGACAAACCCAACGGTTTGGCTCCGTAAGGCTGGAAGTGGTTGCCCACGGTAAGTGAGCTGTTGTCGTTCAGCTTGTAACCAATCCACAAGTCGCGGAACGAGATAGCCTTTGAAGCGTAGCAAATCTCGATTTTTGCCGACCATTTCTCGTCGAAGTTACCAAGAACGCCCAAGCGGGTGTCGTTCATAGCCACGCCGTTGTGCTCCTTCAGGTTGGTGTCAGACGAAGCGATGTAGGTGCCGGCATCGAAGTTTGTACGGCCCATAAAACGGACGCTCATGTCGCCAGCTTCGGTTTTAACTTTGATTTGGGCAAACGAACCAGTCGAAACAGCGAGCGCGATTGCCGAAAGAATAATTGCTTTAAATTTCATAATCAATATTTTAACGATTAAACTTGCTTTTCAAAAAAAACGGTGCAAATATCGGTAAAAGGATGTAACGTGCAAGTGAAAACAAGAGTTTAAAATTGAGATGTTTAGCGATTTTAACAAGGGTTAAATGCTTAGCCGTTTAATCAGGCATAAAATCCTTTGCTCCACACTCTTACTGTTGTGCGATTACTTTATTCTCAATCCAATAAGCAGTATATCATCCACCTGTGCGCTCATCTTGCCGATTCTCGAAGGCGGTTTGCGCCAGTCATCTATTGTTTTGGCAATCAGCAGTTTTTGTTGGCTGAATGGTTTCTGGCTCACGTCAACAAGCATATCCTTCAGGCGGCGGATAGTGAATTTACGCATATCGGGGCCGCCGCTGAATTGGTCGGAAATGCCGTCGGAATACATGTAAAGTGCATCGCCCGACTGCAAATCGATGATGTTGTTGGTAAAGTGCGGCGACTCGTTGATATACACGCCGCAAGGCATCTTGTCGGCCTTGTATTCAATAATTTCGTTGTTGCGGACAATTATCAGCGGACGGAAGGCTCCGGCATACTGCATCTGTGTCGATTTGGTGTTGAAAATGCAGAAAGCCAGGTCGATACCGTCGGCGGCCTCACCGGCACGGCCAGTCTGCCGCAGCGCCTCTTTCAGCTTTTGGCGCAGATTGTCGAGCACTCGGGCGGCAGTGAGTTTCGCAACATTTTCGTGCATCACAATATCGTTGAGCAGTGTTATGCCAAGCATGCTCATAAACGCCCCCGGAACGCCGTGCCCTGTGCAGTCGGCCACAGCCAAAAACTTGTAATTGCCCACCTGTACGGCCCAGTAAAAATCGCCCGACACAATGTTGAGTGGTCGCCAGAACACCAGACACTCGCCAAAAAAGCCGTTCATCATGTCTTGCGACGGCACAGCGGCTTCCTGTATCTTCTTGGCGTATAATATGCTATCGGTAATTTGACGGTTGGTGTTGCTTACCAGTTTGTTTTGGCTCGACAGATAGTTCCGTTGGCCTTCAATTTCGTTGCGCTGCTTTTCAATCTCTTCGTTTTTCTGGCTTAGCAGTTCGTTCTGCTTTATTATTTCAGACTGTTGCTTTTCAAGTTTCAGATTCTGCTCGTTAAGCAGAAGGTTGTTTTTCTTGCGCCGTCTGTTGCTTCGATAGATGACAATGAAACTGACAATGAGAGCGGCAAGCACCGATAGCACAATGGCCAGCATCATACGGAAACGTGCGCTTTCGGCGGCAAAGGTCAGTTCCTTTTCCAGTTCCGATTGCTCGCGCTGGCGCATCTCCTCGTCATATTCGGTCTGTATTTTTGTCTGCGTTGAGTTGACAAGATAGCCGTCGCTGTTTTTACGCAGGTTGGCCTCATTTATTTTTTTCAGATAGTCGCAGGCTTGTTTGTAGTTGCCGGTGGTTTCGTAATACTCGACAAAAGCGGCGTTCAGCTCGTCAATCATTGCGATGTTGTTCTCGTAATCGTCTTCCATTTCTGACATCAGTTTGTGCAGCATCTGGTTCGATGTCACAAAATCGCCTGAGGCCAGAGTGTGCCGTGCTTTGCGCAGGTCGATGCGGCTAGTGTAGCGGGTTATTCCTGTCGCTTTCGATATCCGGCGGGCATGGCTGATGTAGATAAGGCAGCTGTCGAGGGCAGAGCGTGCGGCGCGGCCCGTTGTCATTTTGGCTTGTTGAAGATAGGCGTCGGCCAGGGCGCAGCTTACATTAAGCATGTGCGAGCCGGCGTTGTTGCCGCTGACTACTGATTTCAGAAGGTCGGCTTTTGCGCGGTTGAGCTGTGTTAGGCTGCCTCGCTCGTCGATGCACTGAATCAGCTGCCCGTAGCCCAGACAAAACATGTCGAGTGTTATTCCAGACTCGAAGTCAGACTGTTGGTCGATGTCGAGCGAGCGGCTGAAATATTCATAGGCGCGGTCGTACACCTTGTAGTTTAGGCACAAAAGTCCCATGTAGCGGTAGATGCCGGCCTCCGACGCTTTGTCGCCCATGGCTTTGTATAGCTCGAGACTGCGGTTGTAGAGTCCGTCGGCGTTGCCGCTGGCTCCGCGCAGTGCCGATACAAGGCCGAGCAGTTTGTAGCAGCTGGCTTGACGGGCGCTGTCGTTCAGCAGGTTGAACACATCGAGCGAATATTTCGCAAGCTCGCCGGCTTTCTCCAGATTGTTTTTCAGACTATAGCATTGAGCCAAAGCTAGTTGTGCCTTGGCGCGTGCAGCCAGTTGCTCGGTCTGTATGGCAAGGTCGAGTTCGAGCGATGCGTATTTTATTGTCGAATCGATGTTGGTTTGAATAGATGAGAGCGAATCGAGCCGTTGCAGTTCGATGTCGTTATTTGTTTGTGCTTGAGCTATAAAGCAGCTTACAAGTGCTAAAATGACTGTTATTATTCTCTTCATAGAATGTGTTGCAAAATCGGCTGCAAAGGTCGGTTATTTTTCGTTTTTGTCAACAGTGTTTGTTTTTTGTGGATATGTTTTTTTAGTGAAAAAGAATTTTAATCGGTAAGCCGGATATTAACTTTACACCATACACTTTTATACTAACACTCAATTCCCAACACCAATCCCCGAAAAATCATATTTTTGCCTCCGCAAAAAATGGCACATTGGAACCAACACAATTAATATCGGTATGGGAAAACCACCGGGGCGTGAAATCGTTGGTGCAGGCTCTTGCGGGCAAGCAGGCGGTGGTGTCGCTCAAGGGTCTGAAAGGCTCGTCGGTGGCGA
>JAFZWI010000081.1 GCA_017617355.1 Salinivirgaceae bacterium
CTGTTCCGCCTGTGAACCGCCTCCAGCCGCAAGATTCACGTCGGGTTCGGGAATATTGAGTTCATCAAAGAACAAGCCGCTCATCACTTTGTCGTAATGTTGCCCCGTATGCACGAGACTATACTGAATATCAACGCCTTCCGATTGCCTTTTTCGGATTTCGTTGATAATCGGGCTGATTTTTATAAAGTTTGGCCGTGCGCCTGCTATGATTGTGATGTGCATTTTTGTCTAAATATTTTGAGAATTTTTGTGTTAAAAAACGGTCATATCGACTATTCAATATTCATTTCCGTTTTATCTGCATAACTGCTGCACAAATTTATAAATATCCTTGGCAATTGCTTTGAACCAATGTGATTTTAGAGATTTTCCTACTCTTACAAACTATTAAGCAACTCTGCAAAATCATCGTAATTCTTTCCTGCTTCAAAATTATCTTTCCAAAACCGATACGCATTTTGACGATATTGTATCTGCTGCGCTGGTTCCAAATTAAAATAGTTGGTTATTGTAAGCGCGACATCGCTGATATTGAAGTTGATTGGGATTAGAAAACCGTTTTGGCTGTTCACTGCTTCAGCCGTGCCGCCGACATTTGTGGCCATGACAGGAATGCCGGCTGATAATGCTTCCATAATGCTCACGGGAATGCCTTCCGACGAACTCAAGTTTATGAATAAATCAACATACTGGCTTGCATAGAAATCAAGAATCTCACTATTCGGAACAATGCCGCGAAACTCATATTCAACATTTGGCAACATTTTTTTAGCCACTCGCTCAAGTTCTTCCCGTAAGGGGCCATCACCGAAATGCACCCAGTGTAAATTGCTGATTTCTAACTTTGAAATGACTTCTATTATTTGGTCAATCTGCTTTAGTGGTATCAAATTGCTGCACGAGCATATTAAAATGCTATTGTTTTGTTTTGCAAACAAAGGTGTTCGTTCATTGAATTTTCCAAGTCGCGACACGATTACTTTGTTTTTAAGATTTCTGCTCGCATATTTTGCAAATTCATCCTTCCCCTTTTGGGAAATAGTAAACGTTTGAGACAAGTTTCTAATTGTATATTTTTTAAATGGCAGATATGGTGGATTATGCCTGTTGGCAAAATTATCCCAACCGTGTGCCCTTGCCACGCAAGTGCAACCGAAATTATTGCGAAGTATCGCCAGGGCTAAAGCCTTGTAGTCGTGCCAGTATGAGTAGAAAACGCAATCACTCAAATTGAGTTGCGATTTGTCACACAACTGCAGTAGCTCGTTCTTCAAATTCGTTGCCCGATGAATATCGACATACATTATCTTAAATGCGCTAACCCAATATTTCACAGGCAGTTTGCGAACGGCAAACGCCAATTCTCGCAAAAACATTGGTTTGAAAATGCGGAAGAACGATTTAATCTTACTTGTTTCCAATTTATGTTTTGAAAACTGAACTACTTCGGCATTATCGGGAATAAATCGGTTCAGATTCTCTTCCGATTTGGCAGATGCTGTATATAGAATCACCTTCTCAAACTGCGGAGCAATCACACGCATTTCGTCGTCGATGAAAAACTCACCAGCCGAAAGCGGATAATTGTCGCAGAGAAGTATGAGAGTTTTTTGTTTCATATCAGCAATCAAACCGTTTTGTAAAGAGTGAGCAATTTATCCACATATTCTTTTATGTCGTACTGCTTGGCAAACTCCTGCGCAAAAGCCGACATCTCACAATACTTCTGCTTGTCGTTCCAGATTTCAAGAATGCGGTCGGCAAACTGCTCGGCATCCTGCTCATAAATCATATAGCCGTTTTTGCCCTGCACAATCAAGTCACGGTTACCACGGCCATCGAGAGTGACAACAGGAAGGCCGGCGGCCATGGCTTCTAAAAGCACCAACCCGAGCGGCTCGTAATATGCCGAATGAAGGTAAATGTCGCTTTTCGCGTACCATTCTTGAATGTTTTGTTGTATTCCACGCAAGAAAACGTGTTTTTCCAATTGTTTTTCTGATATGGCAGACCTGACTTTTTCGTAATTGGCACCTGCGCCAATCAAGTTTATTTCGAAATCGATATTGCGTTGGCGAAGAACGGCAGCAACATCGACAATGAACATTTGGTTTTTCTTGTCGGCAAAACTGGCCACATTGGTAATTGTCAGTTTCTTGGGCTGAAAGTCATAGTTGCGTTTCCTATAAAAAGCCGTATAGTTGAACCCATTGTAAATGAGTGATATGTTTTCACGCTGCCTTTTGGGCATAACTGTTTTGAAATAGGAAAACGTATCTTTTGAAATTGCAATGATATTTGTCGGAACCTGACTGTATTTGTGCAGTGTTAAATATCTCTTCTCAACAAAATCCAAAAGTTTTCTTTTGCTGAATAATGATTTTATCGAAAAGTTCCGCAGTTGCTCCATATTGTCGTGCCCGTGGCAGACATACTTTATTTGGGGGGTTATGTAATAACTGCTAAGAAATTCAGCAAGAAAACGGTGGGTGTGAATTACATCGGGTTGGAAAGAGTTTAAGAGTTCCTGATATTTCGGGCATTCGTTTGTCTTGAAAAGAGAAAATGTCTTATAGTCCAGATTTACAATATCGAAGTCGGCTGTTAATTCGGGATATTGGTTGTTGTTGTACAAGACACCTATCTTGAATTGAATGTCTTCTCGTTTTTTCAGTTCAGTACAAATGTCAATTAGCAACCGTTCGGCCCCCGAGCGTCCTAAGTCAGTAATTAGAAACAGTATTTTCATTTTCCGACAATCTTTTTCAAACGTTGCAATCTTGGCCGCACTCTATACATTATTCTTACAATCAGATAGTTGAATGCGGTTATATTCTTCTCCCATTTGTTTTTATAATGCAAAAATATAGGCTCACCTGTCAGTCTATGCAAAATCTCCATTTGTGGAACATGAACATTCTTTTGATAATAATATCGAACAAGTTCCTTGTAACGCAAATCATAATTGGACCAATAACCAGAATCAAACCTATGCACGTTGTCTTTCAAAGTCTTTATACACTCATCGATATCCGATTTCACGTCAGGTCTGTTGGTTACACGATATAAGTCAATCAATCCGAAAAGCGTGTAAATAAAACCATTTAAAACGTATGACGGCGGATTCGACGGGTATTCTTCGAACCACAAATAGCCATTTTCATCGTATCGGCGAACACCGCCATCCTCACAGGTTTTCTTCAAAAAAGAATATGCCTTTTCTGCCGTATGCAAGTATGAAGGATTGCCTTCGAGTTGGTACATTCGCAAATAGATTGATATGGCTTCGCCAATGGCCATCGACGACACCCAAGGTGCGGGTATATGGTATCTGATGCAATCGTACTTCTGAACCCAATAGGCAATATTTGAATCTTCAATTTTCTCTTGTTCCAAAACAGCCATACACTTGCGTAATGTTTCGTGTTTGGACTCGTCTTTTGTGGCGCAATATTGGGCGTGCAGTATGAAACAATACTGCGCAATGTTGGTTGTAAAATATTCGGGGCCGTTTTGCGACATCGTCATTGGTACGCCGTTTTTATCGAAGCCACCACCATACAAATTGCTAGTGTAGTGTACTTCGGCAGGACGCATATCAATGTAGTATGGGCCGAGTTCCTTGTTCCACGAAACACATCCAAGACCTAATGTTATATTTTTTGATTCTTCCTGCATAATAAGCTATTACAATAGATAATAAGATTTCAAGCAAATAAAGGATAAGCATTGTCATCAGAAAATGTTATCAGACGCACCTGCATACTCTCGCGTTTCTGCAATTGGTTGCAGATATCAAGACAGAGCCGCTCAACACCGCCCTTGCGTAATCGTGGTATTATGTAAAGGATGCGCATCATTGTTACCTCTCAAACTTCTTTTTCAAATTCAAGAAAAACTTCTCATACGTTTCGTATGACAACCAAGCGACAGCAATAGTCACAACGGATGTAAACCCGTAAAGAAGCACTATTGAACCGACGGTATTAGTTAACGGTAGCAATCGGAATGCTAACAATAGCACTATCCAATGATACATATAAATTCCATACGAAATCTTCCCAAGGAATTGTGTAAGGCGGTTCTCGAAACGGATATTCATATTTGGATTAGTGCAGACATTCAGGATTACTACTGCAAACAAGACCGACATTATTTCATCATTAAAGTATTTTGCTTCAATGTGTCCGCCCCACATAACTACTGCAATGGCAGAACAAACAAAAAACAACCATTTATTATAGAGTATTTTTAGTATCGTGTGGTTTTCTGCAAATGCAAAACCAATAATACATCCTATAAATAACGAATCGAACCTATTCAAGTAAAAAAAACGATTATTGAGAAGTGACAAAGACTCATTTCGTAATGTCCGCACATTTATGTAATCAATTACGTGTGGTAAAATAGTAAGTCCTGCTGTCAAAATCATCAAGAGCAACAATATCCGTTTCTTGGGCACAAACAACAAAATCAAGGGAAACAAAACATAAAACATATTTTCCACACCTATCGACCATATTTGGGGACTTGTAGCCCAACGGCCATCAAACAAACGACCAATATTTGGTATCATTGCTACGTTAAAAGTAATAGTTCCTATAGAGGGTGTTTGCTCATAAAAGAAAAACGAGATAAATAAAACCAAATAGTACACCGGCCAAATACGAAGTATTCTTCGTAAATAAAAATCTTTTAAAGAAATGGTTTCATATTTTTCTTTCTCTATGACTAAAAGAAAAGTAATCAAGAATCCCGAAATGACAAAAAACATCATCACTGCAGTATGCCCACTAGGTACTTTCGAAAACATATCACTTCCCAATAGCTGCCATCTGAACCATTCAATGTGCCCGACCAAAACCACTAATGCTGCTATAGCACGGAATGTGTCAAGGTTTTTAATTCGTTGTTTCATTGTTCTAATAACATTTTTAGTTTCTCTTGCTTCCTCATAAGGAACGATGCGGCAACATTGACTTTATACCTCAACTGTTTTGATTTCAAATCCTTAAATATCGATTTCATCAAATATGCAAAACCCTTCCATTTTCCATCAAGCAAATAATTACGGCTTGCATTAAAATATGAAATGGACAATCGTCTGTTTTTCATTTTTCTACTCGCATAATTTGCAGGATGTGATTTTGAAAACATAAATTTCAACGTTTTCAGTTCCATTTCCGACGCTTTAGATTTATTTGCAAACGCCACCGACCGCCCTTCGTGTTCAACCTCAACCACAGTTGCTTGATTGGGGATATAAATCAATGGATATTTGTTGGTTATCCTAAACAGCAACTCCATATCCTCGCCAATAGACAATTGAGGATTAAACTGATGATTGCGAAGTATTTCCGCCGCGCAACATATTTGAGGCGTAGCAATAATGTCTTGTATCAGCAAATCAACATCCATAGGAAACTGATAGGTTTTGCCCATTTTTAACGTTTTACTTCCACGTTGCTCATTGACGTATTCTATATCAGTATAATAACAAGCCGTTTTATTCTCACTTGCAATACATTCGACTATTTTTTCAAGTCTGTTAGGCAGCATATAATTATCGCTGTCCAAAAAACAGATGTAGTTTCCTTTTGCGTGTGCGATGCCATTGTTGCGTGCTGCACTACGTTCGGAATTCTCCTGATATATGTATGTTATGCGCTTATCACTGTATTTAGAAACGACCTCTCTGGTGTTGTCGGTACTGCCATCATCAACCACAATCAGTTCCCAATCGGTGTATGTCTGTGCCAACACCGATTCTATCGCTTTCGGCAGAAAAGCGGCACGATTATAGGTTGGTATGATGACTGAAATTATCATAATAAATCCAACATTCTTTTCAATTTCGGCACATCAAGTTTTAAATCCAAAAATAAATCTCTATTAATTGCTTTTTCATCAATATATGAACCTATTCGCTCACAAAACAAACATGAATAATCAAGATGCATTGTGGCTGCAGCCATCCAATATGAAAATCTGTACGAAGCCGCTGTTGTGTATTCATGCAGCAATTCTATAATCTTCGTTTTTGATTCGCAAAAAACAATATTCGCCATTCCCGCACCATGAATGGCAATGATACATTTTGCCGCCCTCATCTGTGCCACTTGTTCCCAAAACGGCATATCATCAAAATCAACAACCGAAAATCCGTATTGACTTACTAATTGAATAACTTCATCTTCATTAACAACTTTACGATACTTGGCCTTCTTGCGAGTAACATAAATGCGCTCGGGATATGTTTTGTCAAGATACTCCTGTGGAATTCGCGAAACCATGTAATCGTGAACCGACTGCAATTCTTCACCATTAAAGCAAGCCGTAAACGGACGAACCTCGGGCAATAGCAAATTTTTCACCTGCATATGCACCCCCGTAGGTATTCGTTTCAGTTTCAAGTTCGGAAACACTTTTAATGATTCTTGTATATAGGCAACAGAATCCCACGATTCGGGATATAACAATGTAAACTCTTGTCCTGAATTGGTAAGCATCAGCAATCGCACAAGCGACGATGTTACCCAAAACGAGTAATTAGCCCATTTTGTATGAATTATGGCATAATTTTCATCATCGTCAAGAACTATCTTTTTCAAACTCTTACCATATGTGCTGACCAAATACTGCTCCATTACAAGCCTGTAATACTGCCATCCAAATGATGTATCGTAACATGTACAAATATTGAAACTTGAATATGGCAACAACCTAAAATGCCGCAAGCACAAACCTTCGTGCGAGACAAACACGTTTCGGTATTTTTTCACTCCCAATTCTGGGCATACATACGACGATTTTCTTTCATACAATGTCCGATATGAATCATCAATATCAGTAGGAACGGCAATATGTATTTTATGTTTCTTTCTCACGTTATTTTCGTTTCATCAATTTTAATATGCTGCCCAATATCGGAATAGAATACAGGCAAGACACAAGCACTATTTTGTTTGTTTTACCATTATAACCCGTAGGATACAACATAAAAGAGACAATGCCATGTTTAATAGTTTGCCACCGTTTACCAAGTGCAAAAGATTTTTCCATAATATGAAAATGACATTGGCTCGTCAATCTTCGTGTCTCTTTTTTCGGCAATTTATTCTTTAATTCAGGTTTATTGAAAATTCTTCTGAAATAAAACAATTCTTTTTCTGCCTTGTTCTCCGCTCCGTGCGTGAAACTATCCGATGCAGCAACATAAACTGTTGTGCGCTCTTTTAGTTGAAAAACAGGGAAATACTTTTCCAAAATCCGTAATGACAAATCCATATCCTCGGCTATTGTAACATTTTCATCGAACTGAACTGACTTCAAAATATCGCGATGAATGGCCCAGCGTTGCGGATTAACTGTATATCTCAAAAAATATGTGTATGGATTGTAATCCTCAAAATCGGGACAACAGCGTTCTGTTCGTTTGCCATCTTCGGTTTCATTCCATGCGTTTGTAAAGTAAAATGCGATAGGACAACCTTGGGAAACTATAAAATCATGCAGTTTTTGAAGATGCTCTGGCAAGTGATAATCGTCGCTGTCTAAAAAACATATATATTTCCCTTTCGCAGCCGCAATGCCTTTGTTCCTGGTAACACAACGTTCCTGGTTCTGTTCATTTCCAATTACAACCTTATTGGGCAAATCGTAATCCAATGCCACTTGATACGAGTTGTCCGTTGAAGCGTCATCCACTATTATCGTCTCAAAATCCTGAAATGTCTGGTTTTTCAATGATTCCAACACATACGGAAGCCGGTGTGCTCGATTATAAACGGGTATTATGACGGAGAAGAAGGGCATTGGCAACAATCACTTGAGGAACAGTTTTTTATACACGGGAACCCATATAGATAAATTGCAATGTGACAAAAAATTATGCGCGATTCGCTTTATTATTCCCTTGCAAAAATATGACATATTTATCTCGTCAATAAGTCGGCGTGAATAAAACTCGGTTATCTGTGTGTTTTCCTTGTTTTTGGGATATGCTAGACAAGCATATCTTTTAAAATCTTTCAGCGAAAAATTATTAAATATCAATGGGATGCCTGCAAACCGCAACAGATTGTCATTGGCATATAAAAAGAAAGGACCGTTCCAGACTCGATTTTTATCCGTGAACAAGGACAAATTTGAATCTATATACACGGCATTAAGATTGCATAACGCATTGATTGTCGGCTGATATTCATTCAAATAGAGTCCCTTTCGTATAATTTCAACTTTGGTTTTAGGCCGGCAAAACAACGAATTATGTGATGTTGACCCTTCTGTTGCCGCGAAATGTGTGCAATTCCGCAACAGATGCACTTGTTCGGCAAATGACAATCGTTCGGGATATATTATCTTGTATTTCAAATATCTAAACACATCCTCAATGCGTTTCTCCCCGAAATCGTGTTTGCCGTTTTTGAATTTTGAGCGCGAAAAATAAATTCTATCATAAACAGGACACTTGCATAATGGGGTGTTATCAATGATGTTATTCCGTGTATCCTCGAATTCCTTTGTGTAAAAAATCTGGTTGTGTTCTCTAAAGAATGAATTGTCTGGAATATATACATGATTGTATTGTGTGGGCTCATTAATTTGTTTCAGTTGTGCTATATCAATATTTAAACTTTTTAATAGACAAACAAAATTCTCGGACAGTTGAAATCTGTTGTTCATAGTAATGATATACACCAAGTCTGCACCGTCATTAATAAGCTTTTGCGCTTGCTCTGTTTTTAGGAACCATAGTTTTTTTAAACTGTCGGTTATGCTATGCCCCCAAATTGGGAACCACATGCCTAGATATATGGCATCTTTGTTGACTTTGACAACTTCTTCTGATTTAACAGAATAGCCGCAGCCATCATTCTCATATAATGCCGATGAGTCGATATAATCCCAATCAGCATCCACAATTCCACCTTTTGTTCTCCCATTTGCAGGTCCATTATATGGCAACAAAGTTCCTTGGGATATTACTTGACATGATAATTTTTTATCTGAAAAATAATCTATGGAGTTAATTTTCAGCGTGTCATCTTTCAATATGTCATCAATGAATGAATCTATCATTTTTTTCTTTTTAGTTAGTTGTCAATTCTACCACCATTTCATATTCACAGCCAATGGTTTCGGCTATGTTTTTCTCTAATTCGTTAGAGATTTTGGGGGTGCGGGAACAGATTATTAGTGAGAGCATAGGCGTATGTTTTATGGTTTCAGACAACCTATAGGAACAACATACACTCCATCTTTTCGGCGATAGGCGTATTGCCCGCCCGTAACAATCATCAGAAAACTTGGTTCTCCGACTTTTTCGGTATCTACCTTTTTCTGCAAGGCAAGCAAGTGCATTGCTCCTTCTTCAATTTCCTTATTTCCTAATTTCACCTCAACGGCAGCCCAACGGTTATCGTGCAAACGAATGATAACATCTGCCTCCAACTCACTTTTATCGCGGTAATGGAACACGTCACCATCAACATATTGTGAATAAACTCGTAAATCACGTGTCACAAGCGACTCGAACAGAAAGCCAAAGTATTTGAAATCGTCAATAATGCTGTCGGCATCGGCACGCATTACAGCAACGGCTATCGAAGGGTCGACAAACTGCCGCTTGTCGGAAGTTCGAATCGCCGTTTTTGAACGGAGTGACGGTTTCCACGCAGGAACATCTTCTATCAAAAATATCCGCCGCAACGCATTAAGATAATCGTACATTGTTGTGTCGGAAAAAGTCACGTCATTTGCCCGCACATCTTCCAGAATGGTTGTCTGTGCCGCCATTGTTGATATGTTTCGGGCATACGAACGAAGCAACTGACGGACACGATGCGGATTTCGTTCCACTCCATCGGAATTTGAAATTTCGGTGTTCACAACGGCATCGACATAATTGCGTGCAATCTGTGCCGAATAACTCTGTTTTGCCACAGCCTCGGGCCAACCGCCGCGAGCGATTATTTTAGCTATGTCGGCAATGGTCAAGTCACTTTCACCTGAAATTTCATCAGGACACTTAAACAATTCCGATAGCGACACACTTCCTGACGATTCGCGTGATTCCCAAAGTGACATCGGTCGCAGTTTCAAGCGGGCAATTCTACCAGTGCCCGTATGACGCGGCTTGGCATCATCATAAGGCGTTGAAGAACCTGTAAGAATATATTGCCCCCACTCTCCGGTTTGGTCAACATCGAAACGAACGGCATCCCACAACACCGGTGCCTCCTGCCATTCGTCAATCAAGCGTGGTTTTTCGCCTTTAAGCAACTGACTTGGCATAGAATCCGCCAACTGCCTATATCCCAAGCCCTTGTCAGGGTCCTGCATATACAACACGCTGTTTGCTATGTGTTTACCAACCCACGTTTTGCCACACCATTTAGGCCCTTCTATCAACAAAGCACCTGCCGACGACAGCAATTGTTCAGCAACTTTATCACAACACCGTGGATAGTAATCTTTGATTTCCATCACATTTTTTGTTTGAGCAAATATATGCAGAAAATCAATATATTCCAAATATAACTTGGAGAGTTGGCGGTTTTCTGATTGGAGAGTTGGCGTCTTTTTACTTGGGGAGTTGGCGGCTTTCAGCAAAGTGCGGTATTTCCCAATATTTCATTAATGCGATTTTTATAATTTCCTTTTCGCTTTAAAACTTTGTTTACTTTTGCCGCAAGTCATCGGTTCCATAGTTCAATGGATAGAATTTCAGATTCCGGTTCTGACGATTAGGGTTCGACTCCCTATGGAATCACCAAAAATCCGACAAGCAAAAGCCTGCCGGATTTTTTTGTCTTTTCTAATCAGTCAACTGCATCGAAAAAACGCCTGATGAATACGATTGTAGTTTTTTTAAATTCGCACCATAAAATTGAAACTATGTTCGCGCTTTTCAAAAAAGAATTATCCAGTTTCTTCAGTTCGATAACTGGTTATTTAGCGATTCTTATTTTTCTGATAGCCACTGGGTTATTCCTTTGGGTAATACCAAGCGGCAACAACATTCTTGACAGCGGATTTGCCACACTCGACGGTCTGTTCGGCCTTGCGCCATGGCTTTTTCTATTCCTTGTTCCGGCCATAACTATGCGCAGCTTTGCCGAAGAGCGCAAAACTGGAACTCTCGATTTGCTGCTCACCCGCCCTATGTCGGAGACCGCCGTTGTTTTGGGCAAAGATTTGGCTGCCTTCGCCATTGTCATCATCGCAATACTACCGACACTCATCTATTTCCTGTCGGTAAGTCTGCTGGGCAACCCTGCCGGCAACATCGATACGGGTGGAACATGGGGCTCCTACATAGGTCTGGCGCTTCTGGCCTTGGTTTATGTCAGCATTGGCGGATTCTGCTCGTCGCTTACTGACAATCAGGTTGTTGCTTTCCTAACTGCAGTGGTCATAACCTTCGTTTTTTACATCGGGTTCAGTCTGCTTGGTTCAATGCTTGGCAGCGTTGGTGTTGTCATCACCAATCTGAGCATTGACACGCACTATCAATCGGTGAGCCGGGGTGTTGTCGATACGCGCGACTTGGTGTATTTCCTCTGCATATCGGCATTTTTTGTGATGCTGACACGCCTGAAATTGAAAAGCCGGATTTGGAAAACAAAGAAAAACCAGGACTTAACTGAATTCGGAGTTTTAACGGCTATATTGCTGTTAATCGGCATCTTATCATCATATTTCTTCGCACGCATCGACCTTACAACCGACAAACGTCACTCGCTGTCGACTTCAACCAAACAGATGCTGCGACAACTCGACGACGAAATATATTTCCGCATCTATCTTGACGGTGAACTGCCCTCCGGCTTCAAACGTCTGCAAAACTCTGTGCGTGAGATGCTTGATGAGTTCAGAGCCTACGGCGGCGACAATGTCCAATACGAGTTTATCGACCCAGCCGAGAACCCCAACGAGCGCGCACGCGAGCGCATTTTCCGCGAGCTTTACCAAAAGGGCCTCGACCCCACCAATCTGCAGGTGAAAGAGAGCAACGGCAGCACATCGCAGAAGATAATCTTCCCCGGAATAATGGTGTCGTACCAAGGACGCGAGGTTGCTGTCAACATTCTGAAGAATCATGTCACGGCTTCGTCAGAGGCCAATCTGCAAGCGTCAATTCAGTCGCTCGAATACGATTTGACCTTCGCCATAAACCAGCTGCAAACCGCCGAGCCACCTATCATCGGGTTTGTGCGCGGACACGGCGAGCTGCCGCCCGAGCAAATGGAAGACATGTCGTACACGCTTGGCAAATTCTACAATCTGCGCCAAGTCGATGCCAATGCCGAGATTCTGAAAACCGACTCACTCGGCCGTCTTGTCTATCGCTTGATTGTTGTGGCACAGCCTATTACGCGCTTTGTCGAACAAGACAAATTCTTCATCGACCAGTATCTGATGAACGGCGGAAGCCTTCTTTGGCTCATCGACAACACCACAGCCAGCATGGACAGTCTGCAAACCAGCCGCGATGTGCTAGCCGCTCAGCTCGACCTCAACCTCGACGACCAACTTTTCTGTTATGGTATCCGTCTGAACACCAATCTAATACAAGATATGCAGTGTGCGGTTATCCCTGTCAACACGGCACTTGTAGGGCAACCTCCAAAATTTGCGCCCGCACCATGGATTTTCTCACCAATGATAACTCCGCTAGCGTCGCACCCTATGACAAAAAACCTTGACATGCTACGCATCGATTTTGCCTGCTCTGTCGACACCGTGGGGCTTGACGGAAATGTGCGCAAAACCGCGCTGCTCACCACATCGAAATACAGCCGGTTGGTTCCGCTGCCCGCCGACATCGACTTGTCAATTGTGGGCAACAGCCCGCAGCCTGAGGCTTTCACACAATCTAATCTGCAAATCGGAGTGCTGCTCGAAGGCAGTTTCCGCAGCGCATTTGCCAACCGTCCGCTCAAGGCCGAAGGATTCGACCAACGGCAATTCCTCCGCCAAAGCCAACCGGCGCGCATGATTGTCGTTTCCGACGGCGACATCATCCGCAACCAATTCCGCCAGAACGGCGACCAGCGCGAGCCGCTGCCGCTCGGCTACGACCGCTTTACGGGCCAGACCTTCGGCAACAAGGAATTTCTGCTGAACGCCGTCAACTACTTGTGCGGCTTCGATGAGCTAATGGAAAGTCGTTCAAAAGAGGTGAAAATGAGGATGCTCGACAAACCCAAAATCCTTGAGCAACGCCACTTGTGGCAAACCGTAAATGTCGTTCTGCCGATAGTGCTGATGTGTTGTTTCGGATTTGTTTTCAATATGATACGCAAAAAGAAATACGCTTGATGAACCGCAAACTATTGTTGTCAGTATTAGCCGCACTGGCGCTCATAACAGCAATCACAGTGCTACGCCACGGAAAATCGACTCTGTCGAAGTCGCAAAGCCATTTTGCCATAAGCGACACAGCCGCGCTGACAACCATACGCATACAAGCGGCAAAAGGCGACACCGTAATTCTGCAAAAGGTTGGTAACAAATGGTTTGCTAACAACAACACCCCCGTCCGCGCCGAGATGATGTCGGCATTGATGAAGACGCTGCACGACATTGACAAAACCAAAAACGTGTCGAATGCTGAAGCCCGACAAGCCGCATCAACACTAGAAACCAACGGTTTTCATCTTGAAGCCATGGCCAACCACCGCAAAATGGCCGACTACAGCTACTGCTTCTCTGGCTACACCTGCTACGCAACCATAACCAATAGCAACCGTTTCTTTGTTGTATCGGTGGCTGGATATCCACAACTACTAGATATTTTGCAAGTTGCATCACCAGCTAGCTGGCGCAGCCGTGAGGTGTTCGCCGTCAATCCCGACAACATTTTCCAGATAATCTTCAACGACGAACAGAAACCCGAGAACTCATTCACAATATGTCGCGCCGGCCGCGATTTTGAACTGAAAAGCTATCCTATCGGGCTGAAAATAAACAATATCAACAAAGAAAAACTATTCCGATACATAGGCCAATTCAAGCACATAACATACACCGCCGATTCACAACTGACTGTAAAACAAGCCGATTCAGTCAAAAGACAGGCACCGCTGTTCACGCTCTCGGTCACAACCGCCGACGGACAGGAGTTCTGGTGCAAAGGATTCAGCCGCCAACTGCAGCCCGAAACCCCCGACTACGACAACTTCTATCTGCAACTTGCCGACGGCAACCTTGTCATAGCCCGATATTTCGATTTCGACCCGGTTATGAAGAAGTGCAGCTATTTTACCGAATAACATATAGGAACTATGGATTTACAAACTATTGAGAATCAAACCAAACAGATACTTACAGACTTACTTGACGCTCATCCTCAGCCCAAAGGAGCGATTTTTGTCATCGGCTGCTCGTCGAGCGAGGTGGCAGGCGGCACTATAGGCAAAAATTCGAGCGAGGAGATTGGCCGCACAATATTCAATACCGCCTATCAACTGCTCTCAGAACGAGGCGTTTACCTTGCCTGCCAATGCTGCGAGCACCTGAACCGCGCGCTTGTGGTTGAGACCGAATGTGCCGAACGTTACGGCTATGAGCCTGTCTGCGTAGTGCCGTGGTTGCACGGCGGCGGCTCGTTTGCGACAGCGGCATACCATAGTTTCCGCAAACCCGTTGTGGTTGAGCACATTAAAGCATCGGCCGGCCTCGACATAGGCGATACACTTATCGGCATGCACCTGAAAGACGTTGCCGTTCCTGTTCATCCAGCACAAAAGCAAATTGGCGAAGCCCATGTGGCCGCAGCCTATTGTCGTCCGAAGCTTATTGGCGGCGAAAGAGCAAGATATAAAAACGATAACGAAAACGAGAAACTTTAACGGAAAATCACAATACCATTTCCAAATCAACGCATTGTGTTACAATAGTTTTTGTTGTCAACAATACATATAGTACTTGTTAAAAACAATTGCTCGCAAATTCACCTATTTTTATAGTACCAACCCAAATTTTTATAAATTTGAGCGTTTTTACGAAATCAATTTAAAACACATACAAATGAATTTTATCGTATCAAGTTCGGAGCTTTTAGCTCAATTGCAGGCGGCAAGCAGTGTAATTGCTAACAAAAACACTATGCCTATCCTCGACAATTTTCTTTTCGACCTTCAGGGCACCAAACTGACAATAACAGCGTCAGACATTGAAACGACAATCATCGCCTCACTCAATGTCGACTCGGCAAACGGCGAAGGCAAAGTGGCCTTGGACGCCAAACGTCTGCTCAGCATCCTCAAGGAGTTCCCCGAACAGCCACTCACCTTTAACATCAACGACATCGACAGCAACAGAAAAGCAGTTGACATAGTTATCAATTCCGGCAAATACAGCATCGTTGGTGTCAACGGCGACGATTTTCCGGTTGTTCAGAGCCTCGATGACGATGCTTGCCGCGTACAACTTACCTCCGACGCCCTTATGCAGGGTGTTTCGAAGGCCATTTTCGCCACATCGGCCGATGACCTCCGTCCAGTTATGACAGGCATCTTTATCGAGATAGCTCAAGGCAAGGTAAAATTTGTCGCTTCCGACGGACACAAGCTGGTATGTTACACCCGCGCCGACGTAAGCAGCGATAGCGAGAGTTCGTTCATTCTGCCCAAAAAGCCTGCCACACTGCTTAAAAACATACTTTCGAAAGCCGATACTCAGGTGCAGCTCGCCTTCGACAAGAAAAACGCCGTCATCGAATTTGGCGATTTCAAACTCATCTGCCGCCTCATTGACGGACAATTCCCAAACTATCAGGCGGTTATACCTCGCGAGGCACCGCGCAAGCTAATCATCGACCGCAACATGCTGCGCAACTGCGTAAGCCGCGTGTCGGTGTTCTCAAACCAAGCCAGCAACCTTATAAAACTGTCAATCAAAGCCAACCAGATTGGCGTCTCGGCTCAGGATATTGACTTCTCAGTATCGGCATACGAGACAGTCGATTGTCAGTACGAAGGCGAGGATATGGAGATAGGATTCAAATCGGTGTTCCTGATTGAGATTCTGAAAAACCTCGACAGCAGCGACAATGTGGTTATCAACCTGTCTGATGCCACACGCGCCGGCACCTTTGTTCCGTTCGACCCCAAAAACGCCGATGAGGAAGTGCTGATGCTGCTCATGCCGATGATGCTTAACTAAAAGTGTTACAGTGATATGTACAAAGGGAAAGTGGAACGCCGCTTTCCCTTTTTCTTTGCCACATAGATTAATTAGGCTGATGAAAGTTTAAATATGATTGCCGAGGGCAAACTCAAAACAAAAATTATAACTTTGCAGCGATTCACAAAAGCAGATGAATTATACATTTCAGAACGGTAGTCAGGCAGATAGTGTGTCGTCGCAAATAGCTGCGCCGACAATCAACACTGACCTTTTCCGCACGTTCGATTTCAACGGCGTTGATGCTTTCCGCGTCGACTCGAGCCGCATAGTGGCAAAGCCGGTGGCTCCTATAATCAAAACGGTACCGTACGTTCCTGAAAACGACACTATCACTCATCCCGAATATGATGTGCTGACAGGCGAATTTGTAATCCAGCACGACAACTCACTGGCTTCGCAGCTCCGTCTGAACCCCATTGCGCCCGACACCACGCTTCGGCCAGCATCGGCGCCCATTGAGCAGACGCAGGTTGCCACCGCACCGCAGCAGAGCGCACCCGACACCGTAGTATCGATTGTCGTTCCGGCGCGTCAAACGCAGGTTTTGGAAGATGCCGGCACACCCATTCTGGCGGAAGCAGATGCCGCACCGGCCGACACTGTCACCATAGTTGCTGAGAATGCTGCCGACACTCTTGCTACTCTGTCCGATACCACAATTGTGACCACCGACACCGTAACAACCGTACAGGCGGGCACGCATCTGTTTACAGAGAAAGAAGGCAAGCCGATAAACCGCAAGCTCAACAACTTCTCAGTAAACCGCAATGTGGGCGAAACCGACTGGATGATTGGTGTCATAATAGCATCGTTCGTTCTATTCATTTGGGCGCGAATGATATACGGCAAATTCATCGGTATGGTGATGCAATCGGTTATGAGCGCCTTTACCGCTCGCCGCGTCTATTCCGAAACAAATGCCGTACGCAACCGCATCTATTTCATACTCAACATTATATTCTATATAAATACCAGTCTGCTCCTATGCCAGTCTTTTGAATTCTACGGATTCAAAGTGTTTGATGACAGCAGTTTCATGCACTTCCTGGTATGCTTTGGAGCCATTGTTGTATTTTTCTTGCTACGCACAATTGTTCTGAAAACAATCGATTTCTTGTTCGAAACCAAGGCCTTTGGCGAATATAATTTCACCATTTATCTGTTTAACAAGGCTTTCGGACTATTGGTGCTGCCAGTGGTGACAGTCATACCGTTTGTACCGTCGTTTGTGACCGAAAAGCTTATTTGGGCAGGGTTTGCGCTGCTTGCACTAAGCTACTTGTTGACATTGTTCCGCGGATTACGAATTTGTTTAAAAAATAGGGTTTCAATTTTCTATTTGTTTTTCTACCTTTGTGCCCTTGAAATTTTACCTATAACAACACTGTGCAAATTAGTGATTGACTATTGTTTATAGTAATATTTGAAGTCTAACTTAAAATAACAAAAACCTTGAAAATCAAAAAAATATTGGTTTCACAGCCAAAGCCCACGACTGAGAAGTCACCATATTTCGACTTGGCCGACAAATACAATCTGAAAATTGATTTCAGGCCATTTATCACCGTTACCCCTATCGACGCCAAGGAGTTCCGTAAAGAGAAGGTGAACATTCTCGACCATACGGCTGTCATTTTCACAAGCAAGCACGCTATCGACCACTTGTTCCGCATGTGCGAGGAGATGCGTGTTGTTCTGCCCGACGACATGAAATATTTCTGCACCACTGAGTCAATAGCGCTCTACCTGCAGAAATACATAACATACCGCAAGCGCAAGATTTTCTTCGGCACGGGCACGTTTACCGATTTGCTTTCAGTTCTCGACAAGCACAAGGAGAACAAATTCCTTCTGCCGTCGTCGGACAAGTATAAACCTGAGGTTATTGAGCAGCTTAAGGCTCACAATATCGACCACACACTGGCCATTCTGTACCAGACAGTGGCAACCGATATGTCGGACATTGCTGACCAGAACTACGATATCATGTGTTTCTTCAGCCCTGAGGGCATCAAATCGCTGAAAACCAACTTCCCAAATTTTGAGCAGAACGATATCAAAATTGCGGCTTTCGGCCCGACAACAGCAAAAGCCGTTGAGAACGCCAACCTGCGTCTCGACATCAAGGCCCCGCTGCCTGAAGCTCCGTCGATGCCAGCGGCTTTGGAGCTGTTTATCAAGGATATGAATAAGGCTTGTAAGAAAAATTAATCTTTTCAAAGTGTTTTAAGTGGAGGGTGTCGCCGAAAGGCGGTACCCTTTTTTTTGTTTTTAGGGCCAAAGGGCGGCAAAGCATAAATACACTATATTTGCACCTCAAACGCAGTGATTTCCATGTCGCAAACCATTCGTCAATATACCTATAAGCGCGCCGAGCACCTGAAGCAGCAAAAGCTGATTGACCTTGTTTTTCAGCAGAATAAGAGCATGCGTGTGGGACCGTTGAAAATGGTTTACGCAATTGTGCCAGCCAATAGTTTCAACTATCAAGTTGCATTTGTGGCGCCAAAAAAAATACACCATTTGGCTGTTGACCGCAACCGCAACAAACGGCTGATGCGCGAGGCTTTCAGGCTCAACCGACACATAATGACCGACGCTGTTGGCCAACCGCCCGTACAGGTGCTGTTCATCTTCATCGCACAGAACACCGAGCCTATGGCATTCGCCGATGTATCGGACTATATGAGCCGCCTACTTACGCAATTGTCGGAAAAAGTGGCAAAAAACTGCGTTAATTTATAATGTTATCTTACATTTGTTTGTCGGCCTAACTATGCGCCGATTTTGATATGGAGAAAAAAACAAAACTGAAAATCAAGGTGGTAGCTGCGGTTGCCGCCATACTTATTGCGGTTGGCTTTGTCAACGACCGCGACTTTGAGATGTCGAAAAACCTTGACATCTACCACACCCTTTTCCGCGAACTTTCAATCTATTATGTCGATGAGATAAATCCGGGCGATTTGGTGAAAAAAAGCATTGACGAAATGCTGAAGTCGCTCGACCCGTACACGGTTTTCATTCCCGAGTCGGACATTGAGGATTTCCGTTTCATGACCACCGGACAGTACGGCGGAATTGGCGCCTACATACGCAGCAGCGACAGGCATGTAGTTGTGAGTGAGCCAATTGACGGCTCGCCGGCAATGTTGGCCGGACTGAAGGCTGGCGACCTTATAGTTGAGATTGACGGCAAGGATGTTGCTGGATATGATACCGAAAAAGTGAGCGAGCTGCTCAAAGGCGAACCTAAAACGAAAGTGACGCTCACCGTTGAGACACCTTTCACCCATAAGAAACGCAAAGTCGAGATTATCCGACAGAAAATCAAGGTTAAAAGCGTACCTTACTACGGCATGGTGGCCGACGGAATAGGCTATATCAGCCTTTCGAACTTTACTGATAATTGTTCGCAAGAAGTGAAAGACGCCCTGCTCGATTTGAAGAAGAATAACCAACTGAAAGGCCTTGTGCTCGACCTGCGCGGCAATCCGGGCGGACTACTCAACGAGGCGGTGTCGATGTCGAACCTGTTTGTCGATAAAGGCAATGAGATTGTGAGCACCAAAGGCAAGGTAAAGATGTGGAACAAAACATATTACGCCACTAGCGACCCGGTTGACACGCAGCTTCCGCTAGCCATTCTGGTAAACAGCGGCACGGCGTCGGCATCAGAAATTGTGTCGGGCGTAGTGCAGGACCTCGACCGTGGTGTCATCATCGGATGCCGCACCTATGGCAAGGGCCTTGTGCAGACAACCCGCGACTTGAGCTACAACACCAAGCTGAAACTGACAACAGCAAAATACTACATACCAAGCGGCCGCTGCATCCAGGCGCTCGACTACTCGCACCGCAACGCCGACGGTAGCGTGGGCAAAATTGCCGATTCACTCATCAGCCAGTTCAAGACACGCGCAGGCCGCACTGTTTATGACGGCGGAGGTGTTCTACCCGACATCAAATTCGAGCCTGAGATAATGAGCCGCATAGCTGCCAGCCTATACACCAAGAACCTGATTTTCGACTATGCCACACTCTACAACCAGCAGCACCCGTCGATAGGCAAGCCTGAGGATTTCCGCATCGACGACGCTACTTACGAGGATTTTGTCAACTTCCTGTCTGACAAGAACTACGACTACAAGCTTGAAAGCGAGAAGCTGATAAATGACCTTGAGTCTGCCATAAAGAAAGAAAAATACGAGGCTCAGGTGGGCGATGAACTGGAGCAACTGCGAAACAAACTCGCACACGACAAATCAAAAGATTTACACACATTTAAGTCGGAAATATCATCATTGTTGCAAGAAGAGATTGTGAGCCGCTACTATTATCAGGTTGGCCGTGTCAAATCGCAGATGATAAATGACTCGACACTATTCAAAGCCATTGACATACTGACTGATAGCGAAGCGTATACCAAGCTGTTGAAACCCGCGAACGAATAATGAGCAGATATTAAATATATGAAGCCACAACTTAAAATACTGTCGATAGCACCGGAGCCTTTTATCCCGCCTGTATCGGGCGACCAGAAAGGCGTATTCGGCTATCTGAGCGCATTGGGACAAATATCGAACCTTACGGTCATAACAGGCGTTGGCTCGGAGTCGCCGGAGTGCTCGTTCAGCATTAAACCTATAGTTCCACGCAGTGCGTTTCGCCGCATTTCGCGCGCCAACTACAAGATAATCTACGACCAGGTGACAGCAATCAAGCCTGATGTCATCATACTTGAACAGCCGTTTTTAGGCTGGATGGGCACGTTGTCGAAAAAAACGGGCGTACCGGTATTTACCCACTCGCTGAACATTGAATATCTGCGTTTTATGTCGGCGGGCCGTTGGTGGTGGCCGGCAATGTTCGAGTGGGAACGTTTTGCAATGAAAATGGCGCGCGGCGCTTTCTTCACAACCGACCAGGACCGCCAGATTGCCATAAGCAAGTTCAGCCTCAGTCCCGACAAGTGCCACCTGAAACCTTACGGCGTTGAACCGACATCGCTTCCGGTATGCGACCCAACCGAACGCGCCGAGATACTTGGCCGTCATGGCATCGACCCTAACGACAAGATTTTCATGTACTTCGGTGTACTCAAATATCTGCCAAGCATCGAATCGCTTTCAATAATAATAGACGAGATAGCGCCGCGGCTGCAAAAGACACTAGGCAGCGGCTATAAGATACTGATTTGCGGCGGCGGCCTCTCAAAGAATGACCAGCGCCGCTTCGACGACCTGCGCAAACAGAACATCGTTTATGCCGGATTTGTGCCCGACATCGACTCGTATATCCGCAGCTCCGATGTCATTATGAATCCCGCCCTGCAAGGCGGCGGCATCCGCACAAAGGTTATCGAGGCGATAAGCCAGAACCGTCCGGTGGTATCAACATCGCTCGGCGCAATCGGCATCGACACAACGGTTTGCGGCAACAAACTACAAGTGGTTGTCGATAACAATTGGGATATGTTCGCTAGTAGCCTCGTAAGCGCACTCTCGCTCACAGGCGACACCCCGCAAGCGTTTTTCGACAAATACAGTTGGCAGGGCATTGCCAAAAATGTTTACGAGATACTTCAAACATCTGTTAATAAATAATTTACAATAATGGAACATTTTGTTTTCCTTGGAGCCAACGGATACGATTGGATTAAGGCTATCATTGACATTGTCATCACCGTTGGACTCAGCAAACTTGTAATGTGGGTTCTGCCGATACTATTCAGGCGGTTCTCCAAATTGTCGGAAGAGGATTTAAAAAATATTCTTAAAAAATGCGCTACGCCTATTTGTTTGTTAATCATACTTATAGGTATTCGTTTGTCACTTACGCATTTTCCGCTTGAGAAATACCGCTCAATCATAAGTATGACTTACACGGTGGTTTCGTGCCTCACTATCACTTGGTTTGTATCGAACCTGATTACAACCGTAACTTGCCGTATTATTGCAACACACAACCCCGACGGCAAGAACAACAGCGCACTTATGCTGCCTACAATCAAGCACTTGCTGCAAGTGATTATTTGGGGCGCAGGTATCGCCATAACGCTATCAAATACCGGATACGATGTGAAGGCGCTTCTGGCCGGACTGGGATTCGGTGGTGTGGCTCTGGCTCTGGCCGCTAAAAATACGGTAACAAACTTTCTTGGCGGCGCCACCCTCCTCATCGACAACCCGTTCAGCATTGGCGACCGCGTGCGTGTGGCCAACTACGACGGTTTTGTCAGTTTCATCGGCCTGCGCAGCTTCCGCCTTTCAACTCTCGACGGCACCGAAGTAACCATTCCAAACGCCAACATCATTGACAACGCTGTTGAGAACGTTACCCGCGAACCGGCACGCCGCATTGTCCTTGTGCTGCAACTAACCTACGGAACCAACGCCGAACAGATGCAGTTGGCAATGAATATCCTAAGAGACATCGCTGTCAACAACCCGCACGTTGACAACAATTGCCACATTTTCTTCAGCGATTTTGCCGAATACTCGCTTAACATAAAGTTCATCTACTACATAAAAAAGGGCAGCGACATTTTCGAAACACAATCCGAAATGAACCTACTCATTCTCAGCCGTTTCAACAGCAATGGCATTCACTTCGCATTCCCGACGCATAGTCTTTATGTCGAAAATATAAAAGATGTCGAAGCCAATGAACTGGCCAGCCACGATGCCAAGGCGCTGAAAGGCCAAGAGGTTAAGAAGTTAAAAGACGTAGAAATCAAGAAGATAGAATCAAAAACTTCCGACTCAAAATGAACGACAAAAAACTCACAATAGCCATTGACGGATTCTCATCATGCGGCAAGAGCACTGTAGCCAAAGAACTCGCCCGAAAACTGGGTTACGTTTATGTTGACACTGGCGCTATGTACCGCGCCGTAACGCTCTACTGCATGCGCAACAGCCTTATAAGCGATGACGGGACGGTGAATACCGACAACCTTAAAAAGGTTATTGGCGACATCAATATAACATTCACCTACAACAAATCGACTGGTGCAAACACCACATGGCTCAACGGCGAACAGGTTGAAGACGAAATTCGCCGCATTGAGGTGTCGAACAAAGTGAGCTACGTGAGCCGCATTGATTTTGTGCGCACTCAAATGGTTAAACTGCAACAAGATATGGGAAAGCAAGGCGGGATTGTTATGGACGGCCGTGACATAGGCACTGTGGTTTTCCCAAACGCTGACCTCAAAATATTTATGACAGCATCGCCTGAAGTGCGTGCCCAGCGCCGCTTCGACGAACTGACAGCAAAAGGCGAGAAGGTAACAATGGAGGAAGTGCTTGAGAATGTGAACCAGCGCGACTATATTGACCAGCATCGCGATGTGTCGCCTCTCCGCAAGGCTGACGACGCCATAGTGCTGGATAACAGCAATATGACTCGCGATGAACAGTTTGCCGTGATACTCCAATTGGTGGAAAATGCAAAAAAAGGTTGAAATAGCCATTGACCCTGAATCGGGATTTTGCTTCGGCGTAAAAAATGCTGTTACAAAAGCAATTAACGAACTTGCCGACGGTCAGAAACTATATAGTCTTGGTGCAATGGTGCACAACCCCGTTGAAGTGAACCGATTGGCAAGCATCGGCCTCGGAGTGATTGACCATGAGCAATTTGCCAAACTGCACAACGCAAAAGTCATCTTCCGCGCACACGGCGAACCGCCAAGTAGCTATGCCAATCTGAAAGACCGCAACATTAAACTCATCGACGCCACGTGCCCTGTGGTACTGCGCCTGCAAGCCAACATAAAAAAAGCCTACGAGCAAATGCGGCAGTGCAACGGGCAGGTTGTCATCTTCGGAAAGAAAGGCCACGCTGAGGTTATCGGGCTTATCGGTCAAACCGACGGCAACGCCATTCTTATTGAAAATGAAAAAGATATAAGTAAAATAGATTTCTCGCGGCCCATTGAGTTTTTCTCGCAGACAACCAAAGATGTCAGCAAATTTATGAATCTGGTGAAGATTCTAGGGCAGAAATCCTCACAGTTCCAATGGCACGACACTATCTGCCGCCAAGTGGCCAACCGCGGGCCACACCTGCGCAATTTCGCTTCGGAACACGAGGTAATAATCTTTGTAGGCGGCCGCGACAGCTCAAACGCAAAAGTGCTGTTCGAGATTTGCAAGAGTGTAAACGCGAAATCTTATTTCATTGAAAACGAAAGCGATATCCAAAACGATTGGTTTACAGGAGTGTCAAGCATAGGAATAAGCGGAGCCACTTCAACGCCTTCGTGGCTGATTGAGAATGTCGCAGACCGCATCAATGCTATTGTTTCTGGCTTATAGGCTCACTCTCCCGCCCCCCGCTCAAAAACAATCTTCTTCCGCATAAAAAAGTTGAAGAAGAAAACTACAACTTGCGCTATAGTATTACTAATCAAATAATAAACATCGCAACAATTTGTCAGAAGAGTGGTTATGCCTATGTTTATGGCAAGCCCTGCAGCGCCTATCAGTGTGAAAATCGCAAATTGCAAAAGACTTTTGCCTGCCTTCTTTTCGGTTTTGTGAAAAACCCAAATGGCGCTTAACGCGTAATTGAGCAACCCTGCCAACAATGACGCAATCGCCGTTGACACAGCCAAATAGCTGCTACCTAACAATTTATCGGTAAGCAACCATAACAATGCGATGTTGGTGCAGTAGCGTATGCCCTCAACAACAGCGTTGCGCAAAATTTGTATTTTGGTGTTATCAGTCTTGCCAAAAAGCGTTTCGCGGACAGACATCGCACTCAAATCTTATCCATATCGGCCTTAATCTGCTCACGGTCAAGATTTTGTCCGATGAAAACGATTTTAATCATACGGTCGCCGTACTCATCGTCCCAATCCTTGCGAAGCTCCTCGCTTTCAGCCAGATATTTGCGCTGTTCCTCAATTGGCGCTGTGCAAATCCACTGTCCGGCCTTTACAAGTTTCTTCTGCATTCCAGCCTGATCAAACATATACGACATATCGGCATCGTCAGAGAAGTAGCAAATGCCCTTGCTGCGGATGATATTGTTTGGCCAGCGGTCGTTCACGTATGTCTCGAATTTGGTGTAATTGAACGCTTTACGACGATAGTAAACGTAGGTGCCTATTCCGTATTCCTCAGTTTCGCCTTCCGGCTCCTCTTCTTCCTCTTTTTCCAATTCGGCAACCCAACCTGCTGATATCGAAGCCTTTTCGAAGTCAAACTTGCGTGAATCCATTATCTTGCTCAAATCCAACTCGGCGTAGTTAGTCTCCACAATTTCGGCATAAGGCTGAAGTTTTTTGATAACGGCTTTCACCTGCTTCTTCTCGTCCTCGGTTATCTCATCTATCTTATTCAGAATGATAATGTTGCAGAATTCAATCTGCTGTATCAGCAAATTCTCAATATCATCATCATCAATGTTGTCACGAGTCAGACTATTGCCGTTGGCGAACTCGCGAGCCATACGGAGCGCATCAACAACAGTTGCGATGCAGTCGAGACGGCAGGGCTCCGGCTGATTATACTGCCGCGCATAACCCGAAATTGCAGTGATTGTCTGTGCGATAGGCAGCGGTTCGCAAATACCGCTTGCCTCAATAAGAATATAGTCGAACCGGCCCGTTTCGATAATGCCGGTAATCTGGTCGATAAGGTCAGTTTTCAGCGTACAACAGATGCAACCGTTGCTCAGAGCCACAAGGCTGTCGTCTTTCTTATTGACAAAACCGCCGGCCTGAATAAGCGATGCGTCAACATTTATCTCGCCAATATCGTTGACAATAACCGCTATTTTAAAACCCTGATTGTTAGCTAAAATCTTGTTTACCAATGTGGTTTTTCCGCTGCCCAGATACCCTGTGAGCAAAGTTACGGGAACTGTTTTGTTACTCATTTTTTATGTTTTTCAGATGCGCAAAAGTAAAAATCTTTGCGGCAGAATATTTGCTGAATATTGTTTTCAAAAAGCGAAATTTCAGGCTCTTGTCCTACCCGTTTTTCCGCTTCACGAGCCCTGCTCCACGCCCTTCATTGTCAGGCTGATGCGTCCTCGCAGATAGTCAACGCCCACAACTTTCACCATAACGTGCTGATGCAGCGACACCACATCGTTCGGGTTGCTGACATACTTGTTGGCCAGTTGCGAAATATGCACCAATCCGTCCTGATGCACGCCTATATCAACAAACGCGCCAAAATTGGTGATATTGGTGACAATGCCTGGAAGCACCATTTCCTCCTCCAAATCGTCGATTGTGTGCACACCCTCGGCAAACGAGAACTCCTTGATAGCCGAGCGCGGGTCGCGGCCGGGCTTTTCCAGTTCCTTCTTGATGTCGAGCAAAGTGGGCATTCCTACAGTATCTGACACATAGCGTTTTAAGTCGATTTTCTGACGCAGGCCTGCATCGGCAATCAAATCAGAAACCTTGCAGCCCAAATCGGTGGCCATTTTATCCACAACGGCATAGCTTTCAGGGTGCACCGCACTGTTGTCGAGCGGATTCTTGGCATCCGGGATACGTAGAAACGCCGCACACTGTTCAAAAGCCTTATCGCCAAGCCGGGGCACTTTTTTCAGTTGCTGCCTCGATTTGAACTCCCCGTTTTCTGTCCGGTAATCGACAATGTTCTGAGCCAGTTTCTCGCCCAGTCCGCTCACATACGCAAGCAAATGCTTGCTGGCCGTATTCAGATTGACACCAACCAAATTGACACAGCTTTCGACCACAAAATCAAGACTTTCCTTGAGCGCTGTCTGGTCAACATCGTGCTGATACTGCCCCACGCCTATCGATTTCGGGTCTATTTTGACAAGCTCGGCAAGCGGGTCCATAAGCCGGCGACCTATCGAAACAGCACCGCGAACGGTAACATCATAGTCGGGGAACTCCTCGCGCGCCACAGCCGAAGCACTGTAAACCGACGCGCCGTTCTCGCTCACTACAAAAATCTGAACTTCGGTATCGAACTTTATTGAACGGACAAAAGCCTCAGTCTCGCGGCTGGCCGTGCCGTTTCCAATGGCAACAGCCTCACAGCCGTACTTCTTGACAAGCTTACGCACCGTCTCCTGCGACTCCGCCCACTCGTTCTGCGGCGGATGTGGATAAATGGCCTGATTATAAAGTAGATTACCCGTCTGGTCGAGACAGACAACCTTGCAGCCAGTGCGGAATCCGGGGTCGAGTGCCAAAATGCGCTTTTGGCCAAGCGGCGACGCCAACAGCAACTGCCGCAGATTGACCGAAAAGACATCAATGGCCTCTTTGTCGGCTTTTTCCTTTGCGGTCTTCTTGAACTCATTTTCGATTGACGGCTGAATCAGCCGTTTGTAACTATCCTCAACAGCCATACGCACCTGCTTTGCCGCGGCATTTTCTGATTTCAAAAAATGACGGCTCAGCATTTCAACAGCATCATCGTCTTTCGGTTCAACACTGATACGCAGATAACCTTCGGCTTCGCCACGGCGCATCGCCAACATTCTGTGCGACGGACACTTACGCAGCGGCTCGGCAAAATCGTAATAATCCTCATACTTAACAGCATCCGACTCCTTACCCTTGATTACGTGAGAGATAACCTGTGCGCTGTGATTATAGTAGTTGCGCACCCGCTGACGGGCAGTCATATCCTCACTCACCCACTCAGCAATTATGTCGCGGGCTCCGGCCAAAGCCTTATCAGTGTCATCAATATCATCCTTCAGATATTTCTCGGCTATCAGTTCCACATCGCCGTTGTTTTGCTTCATCAGCCAGGCGGCAAGCGGCTCCAATCCCTGCTCTTTAGCAATGGTAGCACGCGTGCGTTTCTTCGGTTTATATGGCAGATAGATGTCCTCCAACTCGCTGCTGTCAAGCGTATCATCAATTTTGCGCTTCAGCTCGTCGGTAAGTTTGTTTTGTGCGGCAATAGTCTCAACTATCGTCTGCTTGCGACGGTCAAGCTCTTGATACTTTTTATATTGGGTTTCAATATCGAAGATTGCAACCTCGTCGAGACCGCCAGTGGCCTCCTTCCTATAACGGCTGATAAACGGCACCGTGGCCCCACCGTCGAGCAATTCGGTTACCGCCTCAACCTGACTCTGCTTTATTCCAAGCGCATTGGCTATCGCCTTTAAATATTTGTGCATAAACTCATTTTTAATTCGACAGTCACTCTGCCGATATATGCAAATATAAAACTAAACGCGAACGCAAACTGAAAACACAAACTTTCACTTCACATTTATGTTTTCGTTTTCCAACTTACATATATTTGACATGGCTTTGGTGTTATACACGCCAAGGCTTTTTTATTTTTATTGGTCTTGTCTTACATCCTCAAAAATCAAATACCGATAGAGAAAAGGTTCACAAAATTGTCTTAAAATTGTAATGCGAGTAATCGCACAAAAACTAACTACTCAAACTGAACTAAATGAAAAAACTAACACTTATTGTGCTTGCCATTCTCGGCTCGCTCTGCGGTTACTCGCAAATGATTGAATATCCTAAAAATCAGGTTTCTGCGTTTTATTGTTACGGTCAGTCGTTGTATTCATTCCTTGATGATACTTTCGGTGGCGGAACTCACGAAGATGATGGTAAAGCTGATGGTAAAGAGAGTTGGAAATATACTGATTTTTCAAACGTTTATAATGTTGAGTATTTTCGCCGGTTGCCCACACCCAAACTGTCGATTGGTGTGCAGGCGGGTTATGAAGAAACCTTATCGAATCATTGGATTAACAGAAAAAACAGACAACTAGACTCCAAACCAACCGATAATTGGACGGAAAAAGACAGATTGCCATATATTATGGCTGCCATACAGTTCGATTGGATACGTTACAATTGGATAGGGGGATATATGAAATCGGGGGTAGGCGCCCGTTTTATTTTCAAAGATAAAAAATACGAAACTGGCGATACTGATAATGCTTTTGGTTGTGTTCCCTGTTTTGTCGAAGTTGTCGGGCTCGAGATTGGGCCAAAAATAGTAAGAGCCTTCGGTGAAGTCGGATTAGGCGCACAAGGCTTTGCTTCGGTCGGCATACGAAGTAGGTTTTAATATATCATTTCCTAACCTACACATATTCAATCCAAGCCCAATTTCTCCACACATATTCCGCGAAAAATTTCACCCCACCGCAATATTGTATCAAATAAATTTCTACTTTGGTAAGTGCATTGCGAAAGCAATTTGCTGAAAGTGACTAAAGCGACTATTTATGTAGCCGACAGCACCATAAAAAGTTGAATAATAAACTGATATTATGAGAGTTATAAAACTAATGGTTGCATTGGGTTTGTTGTGGACAACGGGTCAGGCTGTTGCCCAAGACACCACCGAATACGCAGCCAACAACGCCGTTGCTGCCGATTCTTTAACCGATAATGTGCAAAACACCTCACCAGCGGAAAAAGGCTTCGACGCCGGCGAAGTCATAATGCACCATATCAAAGACTCGCACTCGTGGCACTTCTACGACCGTTCGGCACCCGACGGCAGCGAGTCGGCAGTGGCCATTCCGCTACCTATTATATTATATACCGACGGGCATTTGGATATTTTTATGTCGTCGGCGTTTGATGAGGGCAAGAAAACAGTTGTACGTGGCGGAGGCAGCCGCGAGTATATTTTGCATCACGACAAAATCTATCTTGCCGAAAACGGACAACTCAAGCACGACGAGCACGGCGCTGTTCTGAATGAGGCACCGCTTGACTTGTCGATAACCAAAAACGTGGCATCGCTTATGCTGTCGGCCATTCTGCTGCTGTGGATTTTCATTGCCACGGCCAACGGCTACAAAAAAATGGGTCAGGTGCCTACGGGGCTGCGTGGATTCACCGAACCGCTCATTCTGTTTGTGAAAGACGAGATTGCTGTTCCAAACCTTGGCGAGGAGCACTATC
>JAFZWI010000082.1 GCA_017617355.1 Salinivirgaceae bacterium
AACGGAATCCCCGAACTGCAATGGGACACCATCAACCGCATCCAGCCAACCTGTTGTATGTGCGTGCCGTCGTTCCTTATCAAATTGGCCGATTTTGCCGAGAAGAACGGCATCGATCATCACCGTTCGAGCCTGAAAAAGTGCATCTGCATTGGCGAGGCGCTCTACAAACCCGACGGCGAGTACACCACGCTCGGCAAGAAAATCAACGAGAAGTGGCCCGAGCTGAAGCTACACACCACCTACGCATCGACCGAGATGCAGTCGTCGTTTACCGACTGCGACCAGTACAACGGCGGGCACGTGCAGCCCGAGCTGATTATTGTTGAGTTCCTTGATGAGAATAACCAGCCTGTGGCCGACGACGAGCCGGGCGAGGTGACAATCACATCGCTTGGCGTTGAGGGAATGCCGCTGCTGCGGTTCAAGACCGGCGACGTCTGCTACCACTACAACGAGCCTTGCAAATGCGGCCGCAACACAATGCGTCTGAGCTCGGTAATCGGACGTAAGGGACAGATGATAAAATACAAAGGCACAACACTTTATCCGCCCGCATTGTTCGACATTCTGGACGGCATCCACGATGTGAAGAACTACGTGGTTGAGGTGTTCACCAACGAACTCGGCACCGATGACATCAAGGTGCGCATCGGCTCTCTCCGTTCAGACGAGGCCTACGCCAAAGAGATTAAGGACATCTTCCGCTCGAAGGTGCGTGTGGCGCCGTCAATCAGCTTCGAGTCGCCCGAGTACATCAACAAGCTGCTCTATCCCGAGATGAGCCGCAAGCCGGTGAAATTCTATGATTTGCGGTAACAACAATATTCGATATCAAACAACGTTTAAATCTTATTTAAAATTAATTGAAAATGAAAAAGTTATTATTATCAGTGCTGATGATTGCCTGTGTGGCGGTATCGGCAAACGCGCAAAAGACCGCTAAAAAGAAAAGTCCGATTGCCAACATTGAGAGCATCAGCTTCTATGGTGTCGATTTTTCGCAAGGCAAGGTGTATGGTGCTACAGATGAGCCCGATAAGTTGAAAAAAGCTTACGAGGATATCAACAACTTGTTTGTGACAGAGGCTTCAAAATACAATATCGAGGAGCTGACTGGCAAGAAAGTGAACAACACCAACATTAAGGCTGTCAGCAGCTCGAATAGCAGCATTCCGGCCGACAATGTGAAAACCACCAACAGCGGTTATTCTATCAATGACCAGAACGTGGCCACCGCTTTGAAGAATCTGAAAATCGATTCGGGCGACAGCGGTACCGGTTTGGTTGTTGTTGTTCATCAACTTAACAAATCGAGCCAGGTGGGCACATTCCAAATGGTCTTCTTCGACATTAAGTCACGCAATGTTGTCACCAGTTTTAAGCTGACAGGCGCCGCCAGCGGCTTCGGGTTGCGCAACTACTGGGCAGCTTCGGTATACGATGCAATGAAGAAAATCAAGAAGTATAAACAGTAATTGGAACAATATCACGACGGCTGCCGCATTTTCGTGAGGAAATGCGGCAGTTGCGTTTATTGAACCGCCAAATCTCATATCTTTGTGCAATTAAACGACAGGAAATGGCATTCTTCAAATTACCCGGCACACGCCAATTCAACTACAAACCGCTGTTCTACAACGAACAGGAGGAAAAAAGGCGTGAACGCCGCAAGCAGATAGAGCGCGAGTACAGGCAGTCGCAGGGCGAGCAGCCCAGCGAGGCGCCCAACTTCATACATTTCGCCCGCAAGGAACGGCAGAAATCGAGCCGTCGCGTGCTGGTGATTTTCCTGACATTGGCGGCCGCCTATTATTTCCTGCGCCAAAGATTTCTGATGTAACAATCCGGTGTCTAATCAAAAACAGCAAGCAAGATGTCTGACATCATCAATCTATTACCTGACCATGTGGCCAACCAGATAGCCGCCGGCGAAGTTGTGCAACGCCCGGCATCGGTTATCAAAGAGCTTATGGAGAATTCCATTGACGCCGGTGCCACCAAGATTCAGGTTATTGTGAAAGATGCCGGCAAGACGCTCATCCAGGTTATTGACAATGGATGCGGAATGTCGGCCACCGACGCGCGGATGTGCTTTGAACGGCACGCCACATCGAAAATTCAGAAGGCTGCCGACCTGTTCGACATTCAGACAATGGGTTTCCGCGGCGAGGCCATGGCATCGATTGTTGCCATTGCCACCGTTGAGATGCGCACCCGCAAATACGGCGACGAGCTGGGCACTTTCATCAAGATGACCGGCTCGGAGGTTGAGGCTCAGGAGCCGACATCATGTCCGAACGGCACCAACATAATGGTGAAAAACCTGTTTTATAATGTTCCTGCGCGGCGCAAGTTCCTGAAATCTGACAGCACCGAGCTGAAGGAGGTCACCAAGGAGTTTTATCATGTAGCGCTTGCTCACCCTGATGTCGAGATGTCGCTGACACACAATGGTGTGGAGATGCTTAACCTTCCGATAGGCAACATCTTCAACCGTATTTTGGGCATTGTTGGCAAATCATACGCTAAAAAGTTGCTTCCAGTGGAGTCGGAGACGTCGGTGGCGCGCATCAAGGGCTATGTAGGTACTCCCGACTGCGCCAAGGTGAACAAGAACGATGCCGACCAATACTTTTTTGTGAACGGCCGTTTTATGAAGCACCCGGTGTTCTGCCGCGCCGTGCAGAAAGCCTACGACCAGCTTCTGCCGCAAGGCAAAAATCCCGCGTTTTTCATCTATATTGATGTTGACCCGGCTACAATCGATATCAACATACACCCAACAAAAACTGAAATCAAGTTCGAAAACGAACAATCGATATGGCCGATAATGCAAGCCACCGTTCGTGAGGCGCTGGGCAAGATAATTGTGGCGCCGACAATCGATTTTGATAATCAGCCGTCTATCGACATTCCGGTCTTCAACAGCGCCGATGAGGTGCGTCCGCCGCAGATTCACTACTCCAACGATTACAATCCGTTCAGCAACAGCAAAGGCCGTGGAATAAGCCAGACAGCCACGTTCCGTAGCCGTATGTCGGGCGGCAACACCGATTGGGAGAAGCTGTACTCGGGTTTTGAAAACACCCGTCAGCAGACTGATGACAATATTATTGATAATCTGCAAAATAGCAAGTTGGAAGTACCCGCGCTTGCCGACAGTCAGGAGCAAACTGTGCAGTCGTCGATGTTTGAAAACGAAAAGGAAACAGCTTGCAACGGACGGTTTTTCCAGCTGAAAAACAAATACATACTTACAAACGTCAAATCGGGTTTAATGGTTATCGACCAGCACCGTGCCCACGAGCGCATCCTGTTCGAGCATCTTATGGTACGCCGCACTGATGCCGGAGCCTCGCAGCGGTTGCTTTACCCCGAGCGCCTCGATTTGAATCTGAAAGACACCGATTTGTTCCGTCAAATGGTGCCTGAGCTCGAGAAACTCGGCTTTGAGGTGAACGACCTTGGCGGTAACAATTTCTCGTTCTCGGCCATACCGGCGACTTTCCCAGAGTCGGAATTGAAAGACTGGATAAACTCAATGCTGATGCTGACAGGCGAGGAGTATATGGTTATCAAGGACTCGATGCGCGAGGGCATTGTGGCATCAATGGCTCGTTATATGGCTATCGGCTACGGAAAACAACTGTCGCAGGAAGAAATGGCAGACATCAATAACCGCTTGTTTGCCTGCAAGATGCCTAACTTTACGCCGTCGGGGCGGCCCATTGTGGCAATATTGACTATGGATGAAATTGAAAAATTGTTTAGATAATTGATATGCAAGGATATAGAGCACCGTTGTTTGGCAATCTACCGCCAGTGATTAAAAATCTGCTGATAGCCAATATCGCGGTTTTTGTTATCGACTCACTGCTGCCACAAGGCGGCGTTTTCAACATGACCGACTGGTTTGCGCTGCATAACTTCCAGTCCGACAAATTCAAGCCCATTCAGCTTGTAACATATATGTTCATGCACGGCGGTGTTACGCATATCTTCTTTAATATGTTTGCGTTAGTGATGTTCGGGCGTATTTTGGAGCAAGTGTGGGGCGGCAAGCGCTTTCTGGTTTATTATTTTGTTACTGGCATCGGGGCGGCTTTGTGTCAGCTGACGGTGTCGTATCTGTCGCTGTCAGGCTTGCAAGCCGAGGTGACAGCCTACATCAACACTCCCGACCCTGAGTTGCTGATGCGTATTGTCCGTGGACACCTTGAGCATCCGGCCGCGTGGGTGAATGATTTTCTGGCGGCTTATAGCACAAGTCCCGACAATCAGGCCTACATACAGCAAGGCATCGGCATAGTCAACTCGCTGGTTAACATGTACATCGACACGCCTACGGTTGGCGCCTCAGGAGCGGTGTTCGGCGTGCTGCTGGCTTTTGGAATGATGTTCCCGAATGTTCAGCTGATGCTGCTTTTCCCACCTATTCCAATTCGTGCCAAATGGTTCGTTTTGGGCTATGGCTTGCTTGAGCTTATGGCTGTTATAGTGCCACAAGCCGGCGATAATGTTGCGCATTTCGCGCATCTTGGCGGCATGATTTTCGGATTCTTCCTGATTCGTTATTGGAACAAAAAAGGCGGAAACATGGAGTGGAATGGGTATTAACTATAACGATGACGATAACACTGAGGCAAAAAATTAAACACTAAACTCTTACCTCTAAACTTTTAACTCTAAGCTTTATGTCCAATCGCACAATGAATAACATAATGTCGGAATTCCGTAGCGGAACAATGCTCAACAAGCTGATTTACGTCAATTTGGCGGTGTTTGTGCTGGTCAAATTGGTCGATATTCTGATGATGCTGTTAAATGTTAAGGCCGGCAACCCAATTGTCGAATGGTGCATGGTGTACGCCGGCTGGCACAATCTGCTGACACATCCGTGGGGCGTGATTAGCTATATGTTTTTGCATCAAGGATTTATGCACATATTATTCAATATGTTGTGGTTGTTCTGGTTTGGCCGTATCTTTTTGGAATATTTCAGCAACCGCCAGCTGCTGAATGTTTATTTGTGCGGTGGCATAGCCGGAGCTTTGCTTTTCATATTGTGCTACAATCTATTGCCGCGCTTCGACGCCACCTACGCCTGTGCGCTCGGCGCCTCGGCAGCTGTTTATGCGGTGGTGCTGGCAGTAGCGGCCTATGTGCCCAACTACTCCATTTATGTCATGTTTCTTGGGCAGGTACGCATCAAGTGGATAGCTGTCTTTTCGGTTGTTTCCGACCTGGCGATGCTCGACGGCACAAACGCCGGCGGCCACATAGCGCACATTGGCGGAGCACTGTTCGGAATGTGGTATATTGTGGGGTTGCGGCGCGGAACTGACATAACAGCTTGGCTTGGAAGGATAATCGATTGGTTTGCAACGCGTTTCAAACCGCGCAAGCCTAAGATGAAAGTAACTTACAAGCGCGCCGAGACCGACTACGAGTATAACCAGCGCAAGCACGACAATCAGCAAGAGATTGACGCCATTCTTGAGAAGATTGCCAAAACAGGCTACAACGGTCTCACCGAAGATGAGAAACGCACTTTGTTCACCAACAGCCGAAACGTTTAGGAGATGAAAAAAATACCGAAGATTCTGCTTAAAATATTGTTTTGGCTGCTGATAGTGATAGTGCTGTTTGCCGGTGTAATTGTCGGCGGAACAATACTGCTTAAAGACCGGCTGATACAGCGCGGTGTGCAGGCCATAAACGAGGAGCTGAACGCGCCGGTGAATGTTGGCGAGATATCTTTCTCATTGATAAATAGTTTTCCCTATGCGTCAATGGTGCTCAATAATGTTACAGTGATGTCGCCTACGGTTGGGTTCAATCACCGCGGATTTGCCCATACTTCGGCTGATACATTGTTGAATGTCAGAAAGTTGGTACTGTCGTTCAATGCCCGCAAGTTGTTCGATAACGAGCTGGAGTTGCAGTCAGTTAAAGTGAACGACGGCAAATTCTTCATTCTGATAGACAATAAGGGTAACGATAACTTCCATATTATCAAAGAGAAAAAAGAGCAAGCATCATCGGTGAAGATGAAAGTTGAGCTTGAGCGTCTGCGTTTCAACGACTGTGTGATTCAGATAAGCAACCAGTTCAAGGGTAACGGAACGGAGCTCTATCTGCCCGATTTTGAGGTGAACGGTACTTTCGACAGCACGGCAGTCCGCTTGCAGACCAAAGGTGGCATGACCTTGCAGTGGTTTGCCGCCAACAATGTCGAGATTGTGCCGCTTGCGCCCACCAATATCCGCATGGACCTGAGCTATCGTAACGACAGTCTGCTAATCAGCGAGGGACGGCTCTCGTCGCGCGGCATCGACATGGAGCTGTCGGGTGCGGTGATGCTGAGCGCCACAACCTACCTCAATCTGACACTGCGCGGCCGCAAAATATCGGTGGCCAATGCTTTGCAGTATTTCACCCTTGCAACCAAAGAAAAACCGAAAATCCAGAGTAACGGCCTTGTCGATTTCAGCGCAAACATACGCGGACGTTTCGACAAACGCAGCACACCGCTCATCACCGCCCGCTTCGGCCTCAACGATGCCACCATAAAATATCCCGAGCTTGACCTTGAGCTGAGCCACACCAACTTGAAAGGCACCTACAGCAATGGTGGTTCGCCACGCAGCCGCAAATCGTTTGTCAATATCGACGAGGTGGCCACCGTAGTTGAGCGGACAAGCATTGGCGGCAGATTCAAGGTCGATAATTTGGCCAGTCCGCATATAAATGCCGAAGCCGATGTCGAAGGCGAGCTTGAAGATTGGAACCGTTTCATTTTCAGTGATATGCCCGACCGCGCCGCCGGTCACGTCAAAGGCCAGGTAAAGGCTGTGGGCAACATCGATATGAGCAAAAAGTTTGATGTCCAGGCGTTTTTGAAGCTCAATCCGAAAATTTCGGCAACCGTCAGCGGCGGCTCCTATTCTGACGCGCAGAAAATCAACTTGACCGAGATTGAAGGCACGGCGCAACTTGCGGGTGTGGCTCTCAAACTGACAAACGTGGATGCGCGGCTTAATGGCGTCAAAACCGATTTCAGCTTGAATATCAACAATCTGATGCGGGCCGTTGTTGAGCCTTATCCGGCAATGAACATCATCGGAACGCTCAATGTTACCGACGCTTTCGACTATAAACAGATTGAACCGCTTTTCAGCGGCGACGGCAAGTCGAAAATAACGTACAACGTTGATTTGCAAACTACTGCCGTACGATTCACCTATGAGAAATTTGTGGCCGAGCGCGTGTCGGGGCGCATGCAATATGCCGGCAATGCGGTTGTTGTCAACAATTTGAATTTCTATTCGTTCGACGGCCGGATGAACAGCACCTTGAGCTACCGAATGGACAAAAACCGAAATCTGGCTTGCAAGGGTACGGTTAGCGGCATCAACATCAACAAACTGTTCGACGCTTTCGGCAATTTCGGGCAGACCTACATTACCACTAGCAACATCGAGGGCACTCTGGCGGCTACATTCGCGCTGTTGCTGCCTTTCAATGGCGACAAGCCCGACACCGACAAAATGGACTTCGACGGGCATCTTGAGGTTATAGACGGCAAGTTGCACAATGTTGAGGCCACCAACAGCATCGCCGATTTCACCAAGATTGACGAGTTCCGAAACCTTGAGTTCTCAACCCTAACCAACGACATCACCATTTCGGGCGGCGTCATCGATGTGCCGAAAATGAATGTGGGTTGCAACGCCTGCGACATATCGCTCTACGGGCAACAGAAGTTCAGCGGCAACTACGAGTACCACTTCAAGGCTGTGCTGAGCGACTTCATGCGTGGCAAAGCCAAGCGGCTCGAGAATCTGAACACACCCTATGGAGTGGTGGAGGACGGTACACGGACATCGGTGTTCCTTCTGGCCTCACGCACCGACGGCGTCACCAAAATCAAGTTCGACCGCCCCGAGATAAAACAACAGTTGCGCACCGAGGTGCAGCAGCAGAAGCAGGAGGTGAAGCAGATTCTGAAAAAGGAGTTCGGCTTGTTCAAGAAAGACACCACCGTCAAAGTTGAAGAGAAGAAACCACAGCAGTCATCGGGCTTTGTAATCGACTGGGACGACAGCGACGACGATGAATAGTAGCCCGATGCAATAACGCGCGGCTTTCTGCGTTTGACTATTTTATCGAAAAACGGATATGAACATCTACAGAGAAAAGATAATCGGGAAAGTGTTGCTTGTTGTAACAGCGTTGCTTATAGGTGGTTTGTCGCTTTATTACAACAACCGTCTGGCGTCGGACATCGCCGTTGAGGAGACAAAACGTATGCAGCTGTGGGCCGGAGCAACCCGCCAGATTGCGCTCAGCGATACGGATACCGATGTCAGTTTTTATTTTAATATAATACAGAATAACAATACAATACCGGTTATTCTTGTCGATGAGGACGGCGATATTATTTCTGCCATGAATCTTCCCAAGCACCGCGAGAGTGACAGCGCCTACTGTGTGAACCACATCGACGAAATGGCAATGAAACACGAGCCAATCAAAATTGACCTGCCCGATAATCGGAAAAACTATCTCTATTACGACGATTCGAAAATCCTGAAGCGTCTGGCTTATTACCCGATTATCCAGCTGTCGATAATAGCACTGTTTGCGCTTGTCGCCTACCTGATTTTCAGCTCGTCGCGCAGGGCTGAGCAGAACCGCGTGTGGGTGGGAATGGCCAAGGAGACGGCTCACCAGCTGGGGACGCCCATATCGTCGCTTATGGCCTGGGTTGAGCTGTTGCGGCAAAGCAAGGTCGATTCAACCTATCTTGATGAGATGCAGAAAGATGTGGACCGCCTACAGATAATAGCCGACCGCTTCTCAAAGGTGGGTTCGGTGCCCGACCTCCAGCAATGCGATTTGGAGCAGGCTGTCTCCAACGCTGTCGATTACATGCGCCGCCGCGTGTCGGAGAATGTGGTCATCAAGATTGAAAACGAGGCCGATAGCGCTGTTTTTGTCAGCTTGAGCGGCCCGCTGTTCAACTGGGTTATCGAGAATCTGATTAAAAACGCCATTGACGCTATGAATGGCCGAGGCACCATAACAATAACCATAAGCGAGACGGCCAAGAAAGCCGTTCTGTTGGTGTCTGACACCGGCAAAGGCCTGTACAAGAATCAATTCAAGACGGTGTTCAAACCGGGCTACACCACCAAGGAGCGCGGCTGGGGTCTGGGACTGTCGCTGTCGCAGCGCATAATCCAGAATTATCACAAAGGCCGCATATCGGTGTTGTCGTCGGAGATTGACGTTGGCACAACTTTCCGCATCCTCTTGCCGAAAAAAACTGCAAAATAGCAGTCTCTCAATGCCTATTCTTAATACATTTGGCACAACAAAACAAGTGTATCTATGAAAAACAAATTTTTGATTTTGGTGTCGGCCGTTGTGCTGGCATCGGTTGTGGCTCGCGCCGACGAAGGAATGTGGCTGCCATGCCTTATCGAGAAGAATTTGGCTACGATGACCGAAGAGGGTTTCAAACTGACAGCCGAAGACATCTACAATATCAACCAAGCCTGCGTGAAAGACGCCATTGTGGCGCTCGACGGCGGAATGTGCACCGCGTCGTTTGTGTCGGCAGAAGGCTTGATGATGACCAACCACCACTGCGGCTACGACGAGATACAGAGCCACAGCACAGTCGATAATGACCTGCTTACCAATGGTTTTGTGGCCCGCAGCAAGAGCGAGGAGCTTGCCAACCCTGGCAAAACGGCCTGGCTGCTTGTGCGCGTTGAGGATGTAACCGACAATGTGCTTGCCGATATCACCGACAAAACATCTGAATCTGAGCGCGACTCGATAATCGATGCGCGTTCCGACGAGTTAATCAAAGCGGCTACCGACAACACCAGTTATACTGCCAGAGTGAAAGGAATGATGTATGGTAACTTCTACTATCTATTTGTATATCAGATATTCAAAGACGTACGATTGGTGGCAGCTCCGCCCGAGTCGGTTGGCAAATACGGCGCCGACACCGACAACTGGATGTGGCCGCGTCACACGGGCGACTTCTCAATGTTCCGCGTCTATTGCGCTCCCGACGGTTCGCCGGCCGAATATTCCGAGGAGAATGTGCCTTACAAACCCAAACATTTCCTGCCCGTCTCGCTAGGTGGATACAAGGAGGGCGACTTCGCCTTTGTAATGGGCTATCCGGGCTCAACTGACCGCTACATATCGTCGTGGGAGGTGAAGCTGACAATGGTCACCAATGCCATTCGTGCCAAGGTGCGCGGCGAGAAGCAGAACATCTGGACTGAATACATGCAGGACAACGACAAAATCCGCATCCAGTATTCGGCCAAATTTGCAGGCTCGTCAAACTATTGGAAATATTCGATTGGCCAGAACCGCGGACTGAAACGGCTTCATGTTGTTGAGAAGAAGGAAAAGATAGAAAAAGATTTTGCTGACTGGGTTGAGGCTGATGCCGCCCGTAAGGAGAAATACGGCCAGGCGCTTGAACTGATTCAGAAAGGTATCGAAAAGAACAGCGAATCAAGCCCGGTTTATGGCTATTTGATTGAGACACAATATTCAGGCTCTGAAATATTGAAACAGGCGTTCTCGCATCTGAAATTCGCTAGCAGCCTGACCGCCGGCGAGGTGCCCGACGATGTGCTGGAAACCCGCAAACAGGCCTTCGCCGATTTTATGAAAGACTACAACCGTGATGTCGACAAACAGGTTACAAAGGCTATGTTCAAGCGATATATGGCTGATGTCGACCAGAAAAACTACCCCAGCTTTATGCTCGACATCCAAAAGAAATACAAGGGTAACGCGGATAAGTATGTCGATGATATGTTCTCAAAATCGATATTCTGTGATGATGCTAAATATCAGGCTTTTATGCGCAACCCGACAATGAAGGCTTTGGTGAAAGACCCGGCTTTCGACGCGGCCAACAGCTTCTATCAGATGATTATGATTGTTGACGAGGACAATGGCGACGAGGAGCTTTCCAAAGGCATGCGTCTGTTCACCGCCGGCCTTATGGAGATGTATCCCGACAGCGTGTTCAACTACGACGCCAACAGCACCATGCGCCTGACCTACGGAACAGTTGGCGGCTACAAACCTGCCGATGCCACAACCTACGACTACCGTACAACAATGGAGGGCATAATGGAGAAGGAAAATCCTGACGAGCGCGAGTTTAACGTTCCCGGGAAACTGAAAACCATATACGCCAACAAGGATTACGGTCGCTACGCCAATGCCGACGGCTCGATGAACGTTTGCTTCACCACCAATAATGACATCACTGGTGGCAACTCGGGCAGCCCTGTAATGAACGCCAAAGGCGAGCTTATCGGTTTGGCTTTCGACGGCAACTGGGAGTCGATGAGCGGTGACATAGCATTTGAAAAAGAACTGCAGAAGTGCATCTCGGTCGATATCCGCTATGTGTTACTGATTCTCGACAAATACTTCGGAGCGCAGAATCTTCTTGACGAAATGGTTCTGGCAGAGTAGTGATAAGACCAACGTGGGGATGTGGCGTGCCACGTCCCTGCGTTTTTTGATTTTTCAATCAATCAATTAGTCAATTAATCAGTTAGTCAATCAGTCTGTCATGGACGAAAACAAATATCTGTCAATCAAGCAGTGGGCTGCCGATGACCGTCCGCGTGAGAAGCTGCTGGCGCATGGTGTCCGCACGCTGAGCGACGCCGAGCTGTTGGCGATATTGATATCAACCGGAACCAAGAATCTGTCGGCTATTGATTTGGCGCGCAGCGTGTTGCAGTCGGCTGGCGGCAATCTGAATCGCTTGGGCAAGCAAACCGTAGCCGACCTCACAAAAATAAACGGCATAGGCGAGGCTAAGGCAATAAGCATAGTGGCCGCTCTTGAACTGGGCCGCCGCCGTAAGGAATCGAAGATTGAAAATGATAAGATAGGAGGCCCTGACGATATTTTTGAAATAATGCATCCCATTTTGGGCGATTTACCGCACGAGGAGTTCTGGGTGTTGATGCTCAACCGCGCCAACCGCCTGATTGACAAACAACGTGTGGGCAGCGGAGGCCTCAATGCCACAATTGCCGATGTGCGTATGATAATGAAGCTGGCTCTTGAGAAACTTGCAAGTTCCATTGTGCTGGTTCACAATCACCCGTCGGGTTCAAACGCTCCGAGCAACGAGGATAAGCAGCTGACAGCTAAGATAAAGGAGGCAGCCAAATTCTTCGACATCAACCTTATGGACCACATAATAGTCGCCGACAAACGCTACTACAGTTTCTGTAATGCAGGGTTGATTTAATCTAACCTTATCCCTCTAAACTTCTCAACTTTAATTATTAGCTTTGCCGCAAATGATATAGCAATGGACGTAAAAGTAGCACCCTCGTTGTTGGCAGCCGATTTCGGTAACTTGGCAGCCGACATTCAGAAAATAAACAGCAGTGATGCCGATTATTTGCACGTTGATATTATGGACGGCGTTTTTGTGCCGAACATTTCAATGGGTTTTCCAGTTTTGAAATCGATTAAGAAACACGCGCAAAAGCCTCTCGATGTGCATCTTATGATTGTCAACCCCGACCAGTACATCGACCGTTTCTGCGATGCCGGCGCTTCAATTCTGACTGTCCATTACGAGGCCTGCACACACTTGCACCGTACCATTGCCCACATCAAGGAGAAGGGTGCTAAAGGTGGTGTGGCGCTCAATCCGCATACGCCTGTTGAGGTGCTTGCCGACATAATTCAAGATGTTGATTTGGTGCTTATTATGACGGTCAATCCGGGCTATGGCGGACAAAAATTCATTGAGCACTCATATGCAAAACTTGCCCGTCTGCAGAAGATTATGGCCGATGCCGGAGTGAATCCTATTGTTGAGGTTGACGGTGGTGTCAATTTCGAAAATGCTCCCAAGCTGGCTGCCGCCGGAGTCACCTTAATGGTTGCCGGTAGCACTGTTTTCGGCGCCCCAAATCCTGCCGAGGCAGTTCGGAAACTGAAAGGTTAGTGTTTATAGATTAAAGCTAAGAGAGTAAGGAACTAATGCCTTATAACTTGTAACTAAGGCAATCACTTCTTATAAGTCTTCCCTTGATAATAAATCTTGGTGGTGTTCAGACCTTCGTTGTAAATAACAAGGTCGCCAACTGATTGGTATTCATTGGCATTGTACGACAGCACAACCTTTTCGCCGTTTTCGAAAACGCACAGATAGCCGTTCTGGTCAATGTAGGTGAGCAGGTTGCCGTTGATGCTGTAGCTTTGCGGAATGTAGTTCTCCACCAAGTGTGACTCGCCGTTGCTGAAAATGAAAAACTGTTCGTTCAGGCTGTAAACCAATAGATTGCGGTGCAGTTCATAATTGTCGGGTTGGAAGCCGGCAATGTCATAAACCTCGCCGTTGCTGAAGAGCCGGAAATTCTCAACATCGTTCACAAAAGCCACGCACTCGTATCCGCATTTAAACGATTTTGGAGGAAACTGTTCAATGTCACGCAGTTCGCCGTCGTAAAAAATCTTGAAAATCCCGTCGGACTTGTCAACAAAAGCTGCCACGTTGCGCCCCAAGCCAACTTCAATGTCGTCTATCACGTTGAACAACTCGTATTGGCGCATACCGCACACAAGGCGCAGAATGTTGTGTATGTCGATATAAGCCACAGTGTTGTCGCCAAGCCAGAACCGGGCGCCGTCGTCCACAATCACATCGGCCAGAATCCAGACGTGGCCGCCGGTGTAGACGCAGAAATAATGCTTGTTGGTGTCGATGAACGCCACAATGCTGTCGCCAACCATAAAACGGCCTGTATAAGCTGACAGCAGCCGCTTGTCGCCCTTCTCGAAAACATAAAGTTGCGAGCCCACCTGAAAGGTGAAAAGATTGTCGGTCATAGTGTAGGCCGAAACCGACGGCGACACATCGTAGCTGATATGGTTGGCGTAGGCCTTTAGCGAGCCCCAGTTGTCGATATAAGCCACGCATCCGCTGCCCATTGCAAATGAGCGCACCTCCTGAAACTCAACATCGCGGAAGTTGCCGTCATCGAAAATGATGAAATGCTTGTCGTAGTCGGTGAATGCGCCAAGCGACTGTCCGGCCGCTTTAGCCGCAATCAAAAAAAGCAATATCAAAACCGAACCGAACCGCATTTTAGGAGTTATAAGTTTTCGAAGTTTTAAGTTTTAAGTTAAAAAGGCATAAGGCAAAAGACATAAGTGGTTTACGTTTAAGTTTTCAGTTTACGTCATCGTTAGTGTCAGTGTCAGTGTTATCGTTAGAGTTATCGTCCTAGTTTTATTCCCTTATCACCTTCACCTCGCCGTTCCGTCCAATCTTTACGATTCCCGATGCCTTGTGCTTCGAGTTGTCGTCCTGCCGATGCCGCACAACATAATCGACGCTATTGATTATCTGGCTGTCAATCTCGGAGAAACAGGCCGGAGCCGGCTGTCCGCTTATGTTGGCCGAAGTTGAGACTATCGGTTTGCGGAACCGCTGGATGAGCGTGGGGCAGAAGTCGTCGGTGGCAACGCGGATGCCTACGCTCTGGTCTTCGGCGTTGATGACATTGTCGGCAAGGTTTTTCGCCCCTTCAAAAATCACGGTCAGCGGCGATGTGGCCAGCTCTATAAGGCTGAAAGCCACTTCTGGTGCGTTCTGCACATACGAATCAATGCGTGCCGCCGAATCGACAAGCACTATCAGCGACTTGTTGTCGGCGCGCTGTTTGATGCTGTAGATGCGCCGTACCGCTTCGGCGTTGGTGGCGTCGCAGCCAAGGCCCCAAATGGTGTCGGTGGGGTAAAGAATGACGCCTCCGGCGCGCAGAACTTCCAATGCTTTGTTCAAATCCTCGTTCATCGGTAATTTTTTTTCAAATGTAGTTAAATTGTGGAAAAAATATGCCGAAAGCCGATGCGCTCAAAGCCGATAAAATCTATTTTGTTGATGTCAATTTACGAAAACTGATACGGATGCAATACATTGTAATTGAGGGAAATATAGGCGCCGGCAAGTCAACGTTGGTGAATATGCTTGCCGCCGACACGGGTGCGCGCGTGGTGCTTGAGCAGTATGCCGACAATCCGTTTCTGCCCAAGTTCTACAGTAATCCCGCCAAGTACAGTTTTCCGCTCGAGCTTTCGTTTTTGGCCGAGCGTTATCGCCAGCTGAACGATAAAATCGCGCAAACCGATTTGTTTCAGACACTTACAATTGCCGACTATTATTTTGTCAAATCGCTGATTTTTGCTCGAATAACTCTCGAGGACGATGAGTTCAGCCTCTACCGTCAGCTTTTCGACATCATCTGGCAGCACATCCCTATGCCTTCGCTTTATGTTTATCTGCACTCGTCGGTTGAGCGGGTGATGCGTAATATCAAGGCGCGCGGGCGCGAGTATGAGCAGAATATCGACCCCGAATACCTTAGCAAGGTTCAGAACAGCTATCTAAACTATTTTAAGACAGCCTCAAAGTTCCCGATTGTCGTGATAAACACCACCGAAATGGATTTTGTTCATAATCAGGCTGATTACGACAAACTGAAAGAAATCATCTTGAAGCGGCAGTTTCCGGCAGGAGTGACGTACGTTTAGTTATAAGTTTAAAGTTAAAAAGGCATAAGTAGGGACGCAATGCTTGCGTCAGCCATTGTTTCATCATCAGTGTTATCGTCTTCTGTTTTCGTTATTATTTATCGTCATCGTTCTCCTTCATACAGAACAACGAAACAATAACGTAAACCGCCAGTATTGCGGGAATGGCGGCAACCTGCAGCGTGGCAATCAGCACGGCGCAGATAGCAATGAAGATGTAACGGACCTTGTTGCTGCCGAAGTCCCAAGTCTTGAATTTCAGTGATATAAGCGGCAGTTCGCATACCAGCAACAGCGACATCACCACGCAAAGCGGCAGCATCACCTCGGCGGTTATAACATATTGTGCGAAAAAGCCGTCGGCGTTGTATTTGGCAATAAACGGCAGCGACGCCCACAGCATAGCGTTGGCCGGAGTAGGCACACCGATGAATTTGTCGGTTTGGCGCTCATCAAGGTTGAATTTGGCAAGACGCAGAGCCGAGAAGGCCGCCATTACGAACGGCAGCAGGCAAAGCAGCATTGTGCCCAGCGGCAGGTCGGCAATGTTGATGTCGGTGAGGTTAAGTTTTTGATTTACAAGCATAAAGGCAATCGCCGACGGAGCCACGCCAAAGCTGATGTCGTCGGCAAGCGAGTCGAGTTCTTTGCCAATGGCCGACGAAACGTGAAGCAGACGGGCCGCCATACCGTCGAAGAAGTCGAACACTGCGGCTATCAGGATGAGCAATCCGGCTAATGTAAGATTGCCCGTAAAGGAGAAAACTATTGACAAACAGCCCGATAAGGCGTTCATCAGTGTTATGGTGTTCGGTACAAACGAAAGTATATTTTTCTGTGCCATATCACTTCAAGCATTAAAACGTGCAAAAGTAGCAATTAGCACATTCTTTCAAATCAGAATTTTAACACGGAGCGCGGGCTGTTCGCCAAAAAATGTGTCAACGCCATAATCTATTGACTATTTTTAGCAAGTTTTTAAAAGTGTGTCGATGCGGTTTCTGAAAAAAACAGCGGCTATTGTTTTGATGCTGACGGCGGTTTTGCCGGTTTGCGCCCAGCAGTTTACCAACGATTGGGTGCGCTTCGGGCAGGAGTATTATCGCCTTGCCGTGCCGCGTACGGGCGTCTATCGGGTTTACCGCAGCCAGCTTGAGTCAGCCGGAGTGCCCATTGGCAACTACAGTCCGCAGAATATCCAGTTGATTCAGAACGGAAAACCGATACCGTGTTACATCGACGGCGAGGCCTCGGGTTTGTGCCGCTTCATTGAGTTTTATGCCGAAGGCAACAACGGCCGTCTTGATGTCGAGATGTACGACAATCCTGAAAATCAGGCCAATCCGCATTATAGCCTTGTAACCGACGAGGGCGCTGTTTTTCTGACATTCAATTCAAGTTTCTCAAATCTGCGCTATCAGCAGATTGCCACGCAAAGCATCGAGGGGTATGAGGCGGCAGAATATTGTATGGTCGATACCGTTTGCCAGTACACGGGTACCTATCTGTCGGGCGAGGAGAACTGCCTTTACACCGCCGGCGAGGGCTGGTTCGACGCAACAGCGCTAACCATAGGTAAAAGTGTAACCAAGACAATACCGACACCTGACATTTATGCCGACACTTCGCTATGGGCCACTTTCAGAATGGCGTTGGGCACATATTCAAAAAGCTGGCATCATCTTACAGTTTCTTTTATCGATTTTTCTGCCGACACCATTTTCACTGGCTTGCGCACGCTGAAATATTCGGCGCAAATCAGAGCCGATAAGTTTGCCGCCAGTAACAAACTGACGGTCAGCAGTGTGAACGATATGAGTGTCGAAACCGACTATTCGCGCCTGGCTTATGTTGAGGTGGTTTATCCGTCGGGATTCAATTTTGCGAAACGCCGCCAGCAGGTGTTTCAGTTGCCGCCGTCGGCTTCCGATAAGAGCGTGACAATAAGCGGAATGACATTCTCGGAAGGAGGGATGCTTTACGACATCACTCGGAATATGCGCATCCCCTTGCTTGTCAGTGGCAGCGAGGCTTCGGCGGTTGTGCCGGCGCATTCGGAGCCAGTGCTGATGATTGTTATCGATAATGGGGCGTTTGCCACGGTGAGCGACATCACCAATGCCAATATGTCCAACCATAATGTCAGCGGGAAATCAATGGTGATTATCTCGCACAGTTCGCTTATGCCGGCCGCGCGGCGCTATGCCGATTACCGCGATGCTTATCTGGTTGATGTTGAGGATATTTACAATCAGTTCGGATATGGCATAACTCGGCATCCGCTGGCTATCCGCAAGTTCTTGGAGTACATATCTTCGACTTGGACCGTTAAGCCTGAATATCTGTTCATTATAGGCAAAGGCCTGCCCGTCAACTCGACGCGCAAAAACACCACAAACGACAAATACAGCCTGATTCCGCCAATGGGCAATCCGGCTTCTGATGCGCTGTTGTCGGCTTACATAGGCGATTCGGGTTGTGCGCCGACGCTTGCTACTGGCCGTCTGGCGGCTCTCACTGTAAACGATGTCGACACTTATCTTGCTAAGGTTAAGGCATTTGAAGATAACAAACCAGCCGAGTGGATGAAGCGCGTTCTGCACTTCTGCGGCGGAAACAACAAAAACGAGCAACGGAGCATTCGTAACTATATGTCAGGCTATGTGGCTACCATTTCCGACACGCTTTTCGGCGGTGCGGTAACATCGTTCTACAAGGCCACATCGGACCCGATATCGACTTCGAAAAACGACAGCGTCAATATGCTTGTCAACGGCGGTGTGAGTCTGATGACATTCTTCGGACACGGCTCGGCGTCGGGCTTCGACCAGGACATTGACGCGCCAACCACTTTCCACAACGACGGCCGCTATCCGCTGATACTGTCAAATTCTTGTTACACAGGCAATATCTTCGGGACAACGCAGAACAGCGTAAGCGAAAAGTGGGTGATGATTGCGCGGAAAGGCGCCATTGGTTTTATAGCCACGGTGAACGAGGGTGTGGCGAGCTATCTCGACCGCTTTTCGTCGGCTTTCTACCGCAATCTGGCGTCGGATATGTACGGGCAGACGATAGGCCGGCAGATGCTTGCGGCGCAGAAGGCAATGGCCGACGCCAACTCGCGGCTGGCAATGAGCACCGTCCACGAAATGGTGCTGCACGGCGACCCTTGCGTGGTGCTGAACAGCCCGCAGTTGCCCGACTTGCAGATTTCGTCGTCCGATGTGTCGTTCAGTCCGGCGTTGCTGTCAACCGATGTCGATTCGTTCACGGTGAGCGTCACTTTGCGCAACATAGGCCGCGCCATAACATCGCCTTTCGATGTCGAGCTTGAGCGCCGTCTTGCCGACGGTACTTCGTTCAGCTTTAGCAAGACAATCAATAACTTGAACTACAAACAGACAGTCGATTACCGTCTGCCAATCGGGCAATCGTCAGAGGCGGGAATGAACACGTTCACCGTAACGCTCGACGCGCAAAACGCCATTGAGGAGCTGTCGGAGGAAAACAACCAGGCAAGCGTCAACGCATTTGTGGCGTCGCACCAGACGCGGGCTGTGTCGCCCTTCAACTACAGCCTTAATCCGCAGGTTCCCAGCGAGTTGGTGGCTTCGACATCCAGTGCGCTTTCTGCCCCGCAAACCGATATTTTCCAACTCGACACCACAGCGCGCTTCAACAGTCCGGCATTGCTGACCGAGGAAATTGTCCACAGTGGCAGTGTGGTGCGCTGGCAGCCGCAAGCACGCCTCGATACCGGCACCACATATTTCTGGCGCGTGGGCGACGGCAGCGACAACGGCTGGTCGGAGAGCTCGTTTGTGGCTCGCACCGGGCTGACTGGTTGGGAACAGTCTCATTTTGAACAGCTTGACGATAACGATTTTGAGCATATCACTATCGATTCGGCAAACCGAAGATTCCATTTTGCGCCGGCCTACCGCACTGTTCGCTGCCACAACATCGGTTCGCCTAAAAACGATAATGACTATATGGGCATCTATTACTCGCTCGACGGCTACGGCGGCTCATCGTCGTGCGGTGTCAACGCCGCGCTGTTGCTGGTGGTCATCGACTCGACAACGTTGCTACCGTGGCGCTCCGACAGGTCGGCTTTTGGCCAATGGAACTATCCTAACTGTTCGCTTGCCGACTACGAGCAATATTTCATTTTCTATATGTGGACACCGGCCGAGGGAGTCAACCGGCTTATCAATATGGTTGAAACGTATGTGCCTGACGGTGACTATTTTATGGTTTACTCGTTCATCTCGGGCAAGTTCCGCCAGTGGCCCGATTCGGCTTATCAGAAGTTTGAGGAGTGGGGCTCTGAGGGCATCCGCATACTTGGCGATAACACTCCGTACATCTTCTTCACGCAGAAGGGCCACCCCGAACAGACCGAGGAGATTTACGGCTCGTCGGCGACATCGGTTATTGATTTCCGCCGGACGCTGCAAACGGCTTATAATCACGGCACTATAACAAGTCCGGCGATAGGTCCGTCGAGCCGATGGACGGCGCTGCAGTGGCAGGCCGATGCCGACACAATGGATGTGAATTGCGTGAATGTGCTTGGCGTTGAGGCCAATGGCGCCACAACAACCTTGATGAGCGGCATTGATACGGCGGCAGCCGATTTGTCGGGCATCGATGCTGAACGTTACAGCTACTTGCGACTGCAGTTTGAGACGCGCGACGACTCGCTCCGCACACCGTCGCAGCTGAAAATGTGGCGCGTTTTGTATGAGCCTTACACCGATTTGGCTGTCAATCAGCAACGTGAGTGGTCTTTTTATGCCGACACTCTTGCCGAGGGCGAGCGCGGGCGCGTGTCGGTTGCGTTTGAGAATATCGGCTTGCAGCCTGCCGACAGCGTGCTTGTGCATTATTGGATTCAGACGTCAGCTAACCAGATTATCGAGATTGGCTATCATCGATTAAAGGCCTTGCAACCTTCTGAATATGTTACTGATACGGTAAGTTTTGCGACTGCCGGACTTGTCGGCGACAATGTTTTCTACGCCGAGCTTAACCCGAAACCTGAAGGCTCTTTAGCCTACGACCAACCCGAATTGACGCATTTCAACAACTTTGTAATCAGGCAGTTCTGCGTTGTGGGCGACAATCGCAATCCGCTTATGGACGTGACAATTGACGGGCGGCACATCAAAGACGGCGAGATTGTGTCGGCAAAACCTGAAATTGTTATCCGTATGACCGATGACAATCAATATTTTGCGCTTGCCGATACAGGGCTGATTTCGGTTTACATTGCCAATCTGGAAACGGGCATCGAGGAGCGTGTCGATTTGAGCCAAACGACAGTCAGCTTTGAGCCTGGCACGCTTGATAGTAACGAGGCGCGGCTTGTGTTCATTCTTTCGCTCGACGACGGTACTTATCAGTTGCGAGTCCGCAGTCATGATGTCTCGGGCAACGAGTCGGGCACCGACGATTATCTTATTTCGTTCCAGGTGTTTAACGAGTGCGCCATAACCGATGTCTATGCCTATCCCAATCCGTTCAACAGCTCAACGCGGTTTGTTTTCGAGCTTACCGGAACATCGCTGCCCGACGAGCTTCGCATCGATATTTACTCGCCAGCTGGCACCATTGTCCGCACTCTAACTATGGCCGATTTTCCGGGCTTGCATATTGGTCGCAATGTGTCATCGTGCGTGTGGGACGGCACCAACAGCCACGGAGCGTTGCTGCCATGCGGAGTTTATTACTACAAGGTTACGGCCACCAAAGACGGCAACCGCCTGAGCCGCCGCCCAACGCAAAACGCAAGTCTGAGGAACGGTGTCGGGAGGTTGGTTATTGTTAGGTGATTTTACTCCGCCGCCAGCGGGAACGATACGAAGAACGATGTTCCGCGGCCGGGTTTTGAACGGAACCAAATGGCGCCGCCGGCTTCCTCCACAATGTTTTTCACAATGGCGAGTCCAAGTCCTGTGCCGCTTGTCTTGGTGGTGAAGTTGGGTTGGAACAGCTTCGGCTCGGTTTCGGGCGATATGCCTGTGCCGTTGTCCTGCACCTCCACCACAGCGCGCCCTTTGAAACAACGCAGCGATATGTTGATGCGACCTTTCCGTTTCTGCGGGATGGCTTGTATGGCATTTTTAATCAGATTGTTGAATACCTGAAGCATGCGGTCGTTGTCGGCCATTATCTTGACAATCCGGCCTGCCGGTTCGGTAAAGTTTATCTGGGTGTTGGTGGTGTCGCGGAACAGCTCCACGCTTTGGTTGATGCGCTCGTTCAGGTTCACTATTTCGGTGTGGCCTTCAGGCATGCGCGCAAACTGCGAGAATTCCGACGCTATCGACGACAGGCTGTCAATCTGTTCAATCATTGTGCGCGAGGTGTTCTCAAAGCGCTCTTTGAAGTCGGGGTCACCGTTGTGCAGCGAGCGCTCGAGTAGCTGAACGCTGAGTTTCATTGGTGTCAGCGGGTTTTTGATTTCGTGCGCCACCTGCCGCGCCATTTCACGCCATGCAATCTCGCGCTCCGATTTGGCCAACCGCGCCGCGCTGATGCTTAGCTCGTCGAGCATCAGGTTGTATTCGTTCACAAGCTCGGCAATCTCGTCATCACCCTCATATTCAACACGTTGGTTACTCTTACCAATATCGATGCTGCGTATTCGTTCCTGAACATCGATAATCGGTTTTGTGATGCGCTTCGACAGGAAGAATGCGATGACTATACTTATGATAATGATAACCACAAAAATGTTGATGACGGTTACCGATACGTTTGTCAGCTCCTCGCGCAAGTCGGCCTGTTTGATGAAGTAGGGCAGGTTGATGTAGCCCAGAAGCCGGTTCTGCGCGTTGATGAACGGAACGTAGGCTGAGTAGTATTCGAGTTGCCCGATGTTCTCTTTGTGAATGAACCGCGATTTCTTGTTGATTTCCAGCTCGCGGTAGGCTGTGGCGTTCATCTTTTCGCTGGTCAGCTTGCGCGAGTAAATCTCACGCCGCGATGTGGCCACCAGATTTCCGCCGCGGTCGTAGAGGTTGATGTCGGTAAGGAAGATGTTGGCCGACGATGTGAGGGTGTTGTTCAGCTCGTCGGTCGGTATTCGCTTGATATCGCTTATTCTGGAGTAATGCTGCTCCATTTCCATTAGTATTGACTGGATTTTTGAGGTCATTATGTCGTTCTGCGACTGCTGGTAGTGGTTTATGGTGTAGTAAACCACGCCCGCCACAATTGCCGCCGACGAGATGAACAGAATGACCATTATTGACGACAGAATCTTGTTTTTTATGGTGAAGCGGATGTCAAACAATTTGGTGTACGAGTTGGCCAGAAACGCCAGCAGCGTAATCATCAAGATGAAGAACGAGAATGAGAAAGTGAAGGAAATCAGCAGGTTGAACAGGTGAATTGACGGTGTGCTGACAATGATGCAGTTGTCGGCGTCTTTGTTGTAAATCACATGGTCGTACTTTTCGTACTGGAAATGCTCCGTTTCGCTGTCGTGCTGGCCGTAAACCTGTCGGTCGAAGGCGTAGGGGAAGGCGCCTGAATGCAACACAAGTCTGCCGCTCTGATATTTGGCGTAGCTGATGTGCTGTTTGTATTTCTCGGTCGAGAGCGGTTTCTCGAGCAGCAGCTCGGGGTATCCAAGCGACTCGTAATTCATCTTCAGCGACAGCTCAAAATACATTGTAACATAGCTGCCGTGCCGCACGGGGACTATCACGCGGAACAGATAGGTGGTCTCGGCGCGTGGGTCTTTTATGTTGAACAGTCCGCGCACCTGCGTGCGTGTGCCGTACTGGCGCAGATATCTGTTGTAATATGTGTAGCAGTTTTGCTGGTCGACAGCGGCGCCGGCGGTCAGGTTATTGTGCGAGTCGCAGATGCTGAGCGTGAAATTGTACCGGTTCATATATCCGGTGAAATAGCGGTTTTGCAGGTATCGGCACAGATAGTCGTAGTCGAAGTCATCGCTTTGCAGAATCTCGGTCAGTTCGCTGTCGGACTTCATGTCGTTCATCACATCGTTCAACACCATTTCGGCCACGGGGTCCTGAACTTGAGCCAGGCCTATGGCCATTACTTCGCACTCCTCGTCTTGCCGGCGCTGCTCTTCAATCCGCAGAAAAGCAGTAACATACAATGCGAACAGGCCGATGAACATGGCAATGCTGACATAGTTGACTTGCTGCCGTTTGCGCAGATGAAACCAGATGACTGTCAGCGATATGAGCGCTGCGCAGGTGAGTCGGTTAGTGGGCGTGTCGTAGTAGTGCAGCCACACAAGCGACGCCGCCAGCAGCGTCGGAACTATTATGGCTATGGCGTGGACAAAACTGTAGGTTTTAAGAATCTGTATTGATGCCTTGCTGAGCAGGAACAGAAAACCAATGAACAACAACAGTAGAATGGAGTAGCTGGCTGCGCCAAATAGGTTCAAGTTGGTGAACTCGCACACTTCAATTTGGAAATTGGAGTCGCGGATGAGCGTAAGCAACAGATACTGAATGCCGAAGAAATAACTTCCCAGTACTATTATCCAGGTGAGCAGTACGGCGGTTCGCTTTACTACCGAGTATTTGTCGAGCCGCTGCAAGTGCACTTTGTAGAAGTACACAAAAATCAAATATACAACCAGAATCACCGTCACAAGCATGTCGCCAAGCGACGGGAACACTACCGACGAGGCAAAGTGCTGCGGTTGGAAAATGGCCATTTGGTTGTAGAAGTCACGCGGTATGAACACCTGCAAAGCTATGCGCACACCAATGGCGATAAGCGCTATGGTGAAGAACTTGCGATTGCTGAGCCGGTTCTTTTTTATGCCCTGCTGGGCGTAGAGCAGCAACAACAGCAGCGATAGCAGCAGTAGCGGATAGGCCGCTTTGCGCTTGTCGGCTGTAGCGTCGGTCTGCTCCAGGCTAAAGGTGAACAGATAGTTTCCGTCGTTGCTGTAAATGGCGTTCTCCGACTCGCGGTCGTCCATTGATATTTCAAGCGTGTTGTCGATGTCGAACGACGGATGAATATGATTTTTCAGAAAAGCGTTCTCGTAAGAATATTCCTCCTTGACAACTATCGCAGCAACAGCTGTTCGGGTGTCCGAAGTCTTGATTTTCGGCACTATATAGGCGTTGCCCGAGTGCACAAACGGAGTCTTGTACCATTCGCCTTCTGGTATGGCAATGTTGCTGTTTGTCCAGTAGGTCAGGTTCTTACCCTCGTACAGATAAAGTATTATGCCGTGCCGGTTATAGAGGTTGTCGGGACGGGGGTTGTCGCCGTTTGCGAATTGTGGAATCTGGTTGCGGTTGGCCGCCTCCATAAGCGAATCGGCAAGCTGCTCGGCCAGCAGTTCCTTGTTGTGCAGTCTGTTGATGAAATCCAACCGCTCCGGCTCAACAATGTTGACGTTTTTTTCGGTGTGCAGCATCGCATACATCGCTCCAAAGCAGATGAGTGCTAGAATAAGAAGCCGGTGTCGCGACAGGAAGTGCATTGAAAGGGTAGCGTTTAGAGTTTAGTGTTTGAAGTTCTAGGTTTTAAGTTATCAGTAGGGTCGCAATGCTTACGTCAGCGTTAGTGTCAGTGTTATCGTTTATAGTTATCGTTATCGTTTAAATATGATGATACGGCTCCCCTTTTAATATGGTATGGCAGCGGTATAGTTGCTCAACAAACAATAATCGAACCAATTGGTGCGGAAAGGTGAGTTTAGAGAGCGAAATTTTTGCGTTGGCGCGATTGTAAACATCATCGGAAAATCCGTAAGGGCCGCCAATCACAAACACAAGCCGCTTGTGGCCTTGCGCGAACACACCGCTCATCCATTCGGCCATTCCTACTGATGTCATCTCGCGGCCGCGCTCGTCGAGGAGCACCACATAGTCGCCCGCTTCCAATTGCTTCAGTATCAGCTCGCCCTCCTTGCCGCGCTGTATCGCTTCGCTCATATTCTTCGAGTTGCGGATGTCGGGCAGCGCCACAAACTCAAACGGCGTGTATCTCACAATACGCTGGCAGTATTTGCCAATGCCAGTGTTCAGGTACTCATCGTCGGTTTTGCCAATGGCGTAGAGAATGGTTTTCATCTTCTTGCATTATTATTCCGTGTCAAATTTATGCAAACATTGTGCTATTTGATACAAATGCTAACAGAAAAGCAAACTTCACTTGTTTGTCATCTATTTCGGTTGTATTTCAACTTCTTATCGGTAGTCGCAAAAAAATGTTGCATTGGCCAATAAAAAATAATGCGTTTTTTGCGCGGCGGTTTACAAAAACTTTTACTTTTACACCGTTACTAATACAAAAACCTCAAGATATGAAAAAATATGCAGTAATATTGGTTGCAGTGGCTGCAATTGCTATTGTTTCGGCTTGCTCTTCGTCGAAAGGAACTTGCCCGGCATATTCGCAGAATGATGCCCAACAAATAGAACAATTGGCACAACGCTAAATAAAAAACCTCTCAATGCAGAGGTTTTTTATTGTGGCGGCTGTCGTTTTTGCAAACGAGGGCCTTTTTTTTGCCTTGTCTGCTTTTTCTTTTCCCTATTCCAAATCTCTTATTCTGAATTCTACATTCAAAATACTGAACTTCTATTGTGTCAGTCCTTCAATCACGTTGCCGGTTGTTCCGTTAGGAAAAGGAATGTCCAAGAAATTTGATATTGTAGGCGCTATGTCGCGCATATCAACCTGCTGATTCAGCCGCGTGCGCTTTATTTTCCAGCCGTACCAAATCAGCGGCACATGCGTGTCGTAATTGTAGCCCGAATTGGAATTGCTGACACCTGTTCCCTGCTCAATCCAGCCCGGCTCAAGGCTGATGATGACATCGCCCGAGCGCTTGGGGTTGAATGAGTTCTGCAGCTTCAGCATAGCGCCATCGGAAAAGTTTGTATTACGCAACGTTGAAGCCGAAACCGCATTTGCCACACCAGAGAACTGTAGCATGAATCCGCACACAACATCCTCAAACTCATGCAGGCTGATGCCGGAACTTTCTATTAGATTGTGATTCAGATAAATCTGATTGTTATAATAAGCCGACACCCATTTGCCTTTATCGTATTTCGCATTCAGATAGGTTCCTAAAAGCATCACGGCGCGGTCGGCGTTGAACATACCCGAAGGTATGTTGTTGCTGCGCAGTAGTTCAGGATTGTTCGATGTTCCGTGGTCCGAAGTCAGATAGATAAGCACATTGTTGCGCCCGATATTCTCGTCGATGAATTGCAGGAAATGTTCCAAATCCTTGTCAAGCCGCAGGTACATATCCTCAAGCTCAACTGAATTGGGCCCGCACGCGTTGCTGATGTCGGCCGAAGCGGCAAAAGACACATTCAGGTAGTCGGTAACATCGTCCTGCCCAAGATTCTCATTCACAATAACATTGACGCACAAATCCTTAGTAAGGCTGTTGCCCGACGGATTGGCCTTCAACCGGCTGTATTGCTTGTTTTTCTTGATAAAACTGTTGATTTTTTTGCCGAGCACGTGGTCGTCGCTGAAACCGGCGTTGCGTGATTTTCCCTTTTCCGAACCGTCGCGGTATTTCTCAATCGGCAGCATCGGCAGCCAATCTTTTTCGACATACATATCGGGGAACTTCTTGGCGTTGAAGTCTTTAAGCCATTGCGGAAGTGAGTCGGCATAGTAACTGCTTGTAACCCAGTTGCCCGACACATCGTCGAACCAATAGGCGGCATCGCCCATATGGCCGGCCGGAAGTATTGCCGAGGCGGGATTCAGCGACACCGAAACAACCTTCGATTTTCCGTTGTTGAACAGTTTTAACTCATCTGTAAATGTGGTTGTTAGAATGTTGCGCGGCGAATAGTTGGCGTTATCGGCATTAGTTCCGATGCATTTCTCTTTAGCATCGAAAACCGAGCCAACCTGCTGTTCCTGAAGCTGCATATACCACTCGTTGCTGACAATGCCGTGTGTAAGCGGATTGCAGCCCGTTGCTATGGTTGCATATCCGGGCGATGTCTGCGTCAGCATATAGCTGTAGTTGGCGTTGCGGCATACGGCTCCTTCCTCAACAAGTCGGCGGAAACCGCCGTCGCTGAAATTGTCCCAATAGCGGTGAATATAATCGTAGCGCATACCCTCAACCACAATACCGATGATAAGCTGAGGCTTGTCGGACGGTATCGACTTGCGTTTCTGCGCCATTGCCGGCCCCGAGAGCAACAAAACGGCAAACGCTCCAAACAAAATGTTCTTCAGATTCATAAATTGTTGTTTGCCGCAAATGTAAAAGAAGTTTGGAAGATGATAGATGCAGTTTGTGCTATTGTAATCGTTATCGTTTTATATTTTTGCGAATCAAAACACGATGAATCATGGACAACAAGTTTACCATCGCATTGTTGCAACTGTCGCTAAACGACACGCCGGAGAACAACCGCGCCAAATGTTGCGACTGGATAAGCCGCGCCGCAGCAAAAGGAGCGCAAGTGATATGCCTGCCTGAACTTTACAGCGCGCATTATTTCTGTCAGAAAGAAGACATTGACAACTTTAAATACGCCGAACCGGTTGACGGGGCCACATACCAAACATTCAGCGCGTTGGCCGCCAAACTTGGCGTTGCCCTTGTGATTCCGTTTTTTGAGCGCCGTGCAACGGGCCTGTACCACAACAGCGCGTTCATTTTTGACGCCGACGGCTCGCAAGCCGGACTCTATCGCAAGATGCATATTCCCGATGACCCAGCTTTCTACGAGAAATTCTACTTTGCGCCTGGCGACATCGGATTTAAAGCCTTCAACACTCGTTTTGGAAAAATAGGAACGCTCATCTGCTGGGACCAATGGTATCCCGAAGGAGCCCGTCTGACCGCGCTGCAAGGTGCCGAAGTACTTTTCTATCCCACCGCTATTGGCTGGCATCCGGCAGAAAAGGCGCAGTACGGCAAACGCCAGCACGAAGCGTGGATGACCGTTCAGCGCGGACACGCCGTTGCCAATGGCATTTATGTAGCGTCGGTGAACCGTGTGGGATTTGAGCGTCCTGTGCCCGAACAGGCAGGTTTGGAATTCTGGGGTTCGTCGTTCATTGCTGGTCCTCAGGGCGAGATAATAGCCCAGGCATCGCACGATAAAGAGGAGATTCTGATTGCCGATGTTGACCGCTCTCTAATGGAAGATGTGCGCCAGAATTGGCCGTTCCTCCGCGACCGCCGCATTGATGCATACGGTGACATCACTAAACGATTCATTGATTAGCTATGACAGAGCGACACCTGCCCGCCGAATGGGAACAGCACCAAGCCACGCTGCTGTCGTTTCCGCACGAAGGACGCGACTGGCCAGGCAAGTATGATGCTGTGAAATGGGCCTTCGTTGAGATTATCCGCAAAATAGCATTATTTGAGCCTGTACTGCTTATGGTGAAAGATGACCGGCATCAAGCGCAGGTGACCGATATGCTCGTCCGCGCGCACACCGATATGGGCAGAATAAGGTTCTTCCAACTAGACACAAACCGCAACTGGATGCGCGACTCGGGTCCTATAACCGTCCGCCGCGAAGGGCAACTTGAAATGCTGCACTTCGGATTTACCGGCTGGGCTAAATATCCTAACAATCTGAAAGACCGCCACGTGCCGCCCAAAGTGGCCGAAACACTTGGTCTGCCTTGCACCCAAGTAATGCACCGCGGCCGCAAAGTGGTACTCGAAGGCGGTGCCATTGACCACAACGGCCAGGGAACGCTAATCACCACCACCGAGTGCCTGCTGCACCCTACACAACAAGTGCGAAACACCGGATTCACCAAAGAAGACTACGAACAGGTTTTTGCCAAATATCTTGGAATAAAACAAGTGATATGGCTTGGTGACGGTATTGACGGAGACGATACCCACGGACACGTTGACGATATATGCCGCTTTGTTTCGCCCGACACCGTTGTCGCATGCTACGAGCCTGACACCACAGACCCGAACCACCAGAAACTTGAAGACAACCTCAAAATTCTGAGCAACATAAAACTTGCCAATGGCCGCAAACTGAAAGTGATACCAATGCCTATGCCCGGCCGCATCGATTTTGAAGATATGCGTCTGCCGGCAAGCTATGTCAACTTCATTTATGTGAACGGCGGACTGATTGTGCCCACATTCAACGACGCAAACGACACCGATGCGCTTAATATTTATCGAAAGATTTTCCCGAACAGGCAGATTATCGGCATAAACGCCACAGACCTGATATGGGGGCTTGGAACGCTGCATTGCCTGAGCCACGAGATACCTGTTTTCTCCACAAATGCCAACTCTATAAAATAGAGACCGACAAATGGGCAAGAACCTTTTTATTGCAGAGAAACCGAGTGTGGCTCAAGAGTTTGCAAAGGCGCTCAAGGAAAGTATGTCGCGCGGCGACGGCTATCTTGAAGGCGACCGCAGCATTGTGACTTGGTGCGTTGGCCACCTGGTGACGATGAGCTACCCCGATGCCTACGACCCCACGCTGAAACGCTGGGACGAGAGCACTCTGCCGTTTCTGCCGCAGAGTTTTCTTTACGAGGTGATACCCAATGTCAGCAAGCAGTTTGGGATTGTGAGCGGGCTGCTCAACCGTGCCGATGTCGATTGCATTTATGTCTGCACCGACTCGGGCCGCGAGGGTGAGTACATTTACCGCCTTGTTGACCAAATGGCCAAGGTGCCTGCCGACAAGCAGCGCCGCCGCGTGTGGATTGACTCGCAGACCGAAGAGGAAATCTTGCGCGGAATACGCGATGCCAAGCCGCTCACCGACTACAACAGCCTTTCCGATGCGGCCTATCTGCGCGCCAAGGAAGATTATCTGATGGGTATCAACTTCAGCCGCATACTCACCTTGAAATACGGCTACACAGTGCGCCGTTTTCTGAATCTCGACAAGCTTGGCGCCATTGCCGTAGGCCGCGTGATGACTTGCGTTTTGGGAATGGTGGTGCGCCGCGAGCGCGAAATTCGTGCCTTTGTCAAAACACCTTTCTATCGCATTCTGGGCGCTTTCGCGATGGGCGAGAACGCTCAGTTCGATGGTGAATGGCGGGCTGTCGAGGGGTCGAAATACTTCGAGTCGCCGCTGCTTTACAAAGAGAACGGCTTCCGTCGGCGCGAGGATGCCGAACAATGCGTGTCGATGCTCGAACAGTTTGGGAACGATGCTGTTATCGCTAATATCGATAAGAAAAAAGAGAAGAAAAATCCGCCGTTGCTCTTCAACCTTGCCGAGTTGCAGAACGAGTGCTCGAAACTCTTCAAAGTGAGCCCCGACGAGACTTTGCAGATTGTGCAGGACCTTTACGAGAAGAAACTTGTGACCTATCCGCGTACCGACGCGCGCGTGCTGTCGTCGGCTGTGGCAAAGGAAATTACGAAGAATTTGCACGGCCTGGCCACTCGCCCCGAGTATCTGGAACTTACAAAGCAGGTGAAGCAGCACGGGCTCTACGCCACCATTGGCAAGAGCCGCTACACCGACGACAAGCAGATTACCGACCACTACGCCATAATTCCCACAGGGCAAGGTTTTCAAGCTCTCGACGGCTGTTCCGAGACTGCCCGCGGTGTTTACGACCGCATTGTCCGCCGCTTTCTGGCGATATTTTTCCCGCCTGCCGAATACCGCAAGGTCAGCATTGAACTGACCGTCGGCACCGAGCATTTCTTTGCCAATTTCAAGATTCTTGAAACGCCTGGCTACCTGACCGTTATGGGCGACACGCCAAAAACCGACGACAACAATCAGCAGGACGAAGTGCTCGACACCAACCAATTCGAACTGGTGAGCAAGCTGAAGAAAGGCTCTGTGCTGCCCGTTGTCGGATATGAGTTGAAAGAGGGCGAGACGTCGCCACCGAAGCGCTACAATTCAGGTTCGCTGATTCTGGCAATGGAAAATGCAGGACAACTGATTGAAGACGAAGAACTTCGAGCGCAAATCAAGGGAAGCGGCATTGGCACAAGCGCCACCCGCGCCGAGATTCTGAAAAAGTTAGTGAATATCGACTATCTGAACCTTAACAAAAAGACGCAGATTGTAACCCCCGCCAAGTTGGGCGAGATTGTTTATGAGGTTGTCAACGCGTCGATACGACCGCTGCTAAACGCAGAACTGACAGCAAGTTGGGAAAAGGGCCTTACAATGGTGGCCAACGGCGAAATAGGTGAGCAAGAGTATATGACCAAACTCGAGGCCTTTGTCCGCAAACTGACTGACAGCGTGAAAGTTGTGCAGAACCAATCGTCGCTGACGCCTATGTTTGGGGCGTTTGAGCAGTATTATAAGTGAGTAAAGTTTAGTGAGTAAAGAGTAAAGTGTAGTGAGTAGAGTGTAAAGAGTAAAGTGTAAAGATGCTCTGCTCACTGCTCAAAGCTGACAGCTCATTGCTCACCACCCATAATTTCCCCATTCCCGAAACTTGACATCAGTTCCCTAACACCCAACTAAACAAAACATTTGCACATATCATATAAATGCGTATATTTGCGGCGTTTTTGTGGAGAATTGATTCAGGGGGCAAGCAAGTCCCCTGTTTTATTACAGAAAACTATGATAGAGAAAAAACAGATTGAGGAGATTGTTCAGGGCCACATTAAAGGCACCGATTTGTTCTTGGTTGAGGTGAAGGTCGATACGCAAAACAACATCACCGTCACGCTCGACTCACCCGAAGGCATTTCGGTTGACACTTGTGTGGAGATGAGCCAATTCATCGAGTCGCAACTCGACCGCGAGGCCGAAGATTTTGCGCTCGAGGTTTCGTCGCCCGGTGTGGGGCAGCCGCTCAAAGTGCTGCAGCAGTACACAAAAATCCTGAACGGAACAGTTGAAGTTCTGCTCAACAGCGGAATCAAACTCAACGGCATTCTGCGTGAGGCCAACGCCGAGGGCATTCTGCTCGAGTATGAGACCAAAGAAAAAACCGAAGGCGCAAAACGTCCTGTAAAAGTCATCAAAACAGAACCTTACGCGTTCACCGAGATTAAATCAGTAAAAGAGACAATTGTTTTTTAGCATAATCGAATAAATATAAAAATATGAATCTAACTGACACATTTTCAGAGTTTAAGGAACTTAAGAACATCGACCGCCCCACAATGATGAGGGTTTTGGAAGACGTGTTCCGCAGCACATTGGTTAAGCAGTACGGCACCGATGAGAATTTCGACATCATCATCAACATCGACAAGGGCGACTTTGAGATTTGGCGCAACCGTGAGGTGGTTGAAGATGCTGACCTGAAAGACCCCAACAAGGAGATTTCGCTCACCGAAGCAAAGAAAATCGATGAGGATTACGAAGTTGGCGAGGAAGTGTCGGACGAGGTGAAAATGATGGATTTCGGCCGCCGTGCCATCCTAACACTCCGTCAGAACCTGACAACCCGCATTCTTGAACTCGAGAAAGACCAACTCTACGCCAAATACAAAGACCGCATTGGTGAGATTGTAACCGGTGAGGTTTATCAGGTTTGGAAGAAGGAGATGATGATTATCGACGACGAGGGCAACGAGCTGATTATGCCGAAAACCGAGCAGATTCCGAGCGATTTCTTCCGCAAGGGCGACAGCGTCCGCGGAGTTGTTGTTCGTGTTGAGATGCGCAATTCGACACCGTTGGTAATCTTGTCGCGTACAAGCCCGCTGTTCCTTGAGCGTCTGTTTGAGCTTGAGGTTCCCGAGATTTTCGACGGACTCATCACCATAAAGAATATCAAACGTATCCCGGGTGAGCGTGCCAAAGTGGCCGTTGAGTCGTACGACGAGCGCATCGACCCAGTTGGAGCTTGCGTTGGTATGAAGGGCGCCCGCATCCACGGCATTGTCCGCGAGTTGCGCAACGAGAACATCGATGTTATCAACTACACCAACAACCTTTCGCTCTACATCTCGCGCGCTTTGAGCCCAGCCAAGGTTTCGCAGATTAAGATTAACGAAGAGACCAAGAAGGCCGATGTTTATCTCGAGCCGGATCAGGTTTCGTTGGCCATCGGTAAGGGTGGTACCAATATTAAACTTGCAAGCCAGCTTACAGGTTATGAGATTGACGTTTATCGTGAGTCAGTTGACGAGGAGGATGTTGATCTTGAGGAATTTGCAGACGAAATCGACGGATGGGTACTCGACGCTCTCAAAGCCATTGGCTGCGACACTGCAAAGAGCGTTCTCGAGATTCCGGCTGCCGAGCTTGTTCATCGTACTGACCTTGAGGAGAATACAATCAACGACGTGCTGAAGATTCTGAAAGCCGAATTTGAATAAATCGCCGTTGTAACCAACAGATAGACAGTCATTCAGATAAAAATAACGAACTCTAAAGAAGCAAATGACAGATTACAAACCATTGAGATTGAGTAAAATTGCCCGCGACTTCGGCGTGGGTGTCAACACTGTGCTCGATTTCCTGCATAAGAAAGGGATTGCCGCCGACGATGGTCCAAACACCAAAATCGAGTTCGATGTGTTCCAGATTCTGCAAAAGGAATACAGCGGCGACATCAAGGTGAAGGAAGCATCGGAGAAGATTGAGTTGAACGCCATGAGGGCGAAGAAAGAGTCAATCTATGCCGACGACGAATTTTCGGTTCAACCCGAACAGGCTAAAAAAGAGCAGCCTGCGGCCAAAAAGGAAGAATTCGTTGACACGAAAGTCGAGAAACTGCAAGGCCCGAATGTGGTTGGCAAAATCGACCTGAACAAGAAGCCCGAGAAGAAGCAAGAGCAGGCACCGGCAAAGAGCCAGCCTGTGGCTTCGGCAAGTCCTAAGGCCGAGCAGCCGAAACCGAAACAGCCAGAGCCGGAACTCATCCGCACAAAAGTGGAGCCGGTGAAGGATGTGAAGATTTTGGGCAAGATTGAACTCGACCAGCTGAACAGCAAGACCCGCCCGGCCAAAAAGTCGAAGGAGGAGAAGGCCAAAGAGCGCAAGGAGCGTGAGGCCCAAAACCGCAAGGTGCAACAAACGCAACAACAGCAGGATAAAAAAGACGACTATCAGCAACGTGTTGAACCCGAGTTTATTAACACACGGGTAGAAAAACTGCAAGGGCCAAATGTTGTAGGCAAGATCGATCTTGAAGACCGCAAGCATTCAGGCTCAATGGGCGATGAGTTCGGAAAGAAGAAAAAACGCAAACGCATACAGAAAGACCGCGTCGACGTCGGGATGCCGATGGAAGGCGGCAAAAGCGGAAAGGGAGGCAAGGGAGCCAAAGGCGCATCGAAATTCCTGAAAAAGGAAGTGAACGAAGAAGATGTGCAGAAGCAGATTAAAGACACTTTGGCACGTCTGCAAGCCCCGAAAGGCAAGAGCAAGACCAGTCAGCACCGTCGCGAGAAACGCGAGGATGTACGTATGAAATCAGCGGAGGAGATTGAGCGTCAGGAAGCCGAAAAGATGGTGCTGAAAGTAACTGAATTCGTTTCAGTTAACGAGTTGGCAACCATGATGAACGTTTCGGTGACCGAGGTCATCTCAACATGTATGAATCTTGGTCTGTTCGTGTCTATCAACCAGCGACTCGACGCTGAGACAATGGCCTTGGTAGCCGACGAGTTTGGCTACAAGATGCAATTTGTGAGCGCCGACCTGCTTGAGGCCATCACCGATGAGGAGGACAAAGAAGAAGATTTGGTTCCGCGTCCGCCAATCATCACCGTGATGGGCCACGTTGACCATGGTAAGACATCGTTGCTCGACCATATCCGCAACGCCAACGTGATTGCGGGCGAGGCCGGTGGTATCACCCAGCACATTGGTGCTTACAGCGTGGTGCTGAAGAACGGTAAGACCATCACATTCCTTGACACCCCAGGTCACGAAGCGTTCACCGCCATGCGTGCCCGTGGTGCTCAAATCACTGATATTGTAATCATTGTGATTGCCGCTGACGACAGCATAATGCCGCAGACCATTGAGGCTATCAACCACGCGCAAGCTGCCGGTGTTCCTATCGTTTTCGCAATCAACAAGATTGATAAACCGGGTGCAAACCCCGACAAGATAAAAGAGGCTTTGGCCAACATGAACCTTTTGGTTGAAGAATGGGGCGGCAAATATCAGTCGCAGGACATCTCGGCCAAAAAAGGCATCAACGTTGCCGAGCTGCTCGACAAGGTTCTTCTCGAGGCCGAACTGCTCGACCTTAAGGCCAATCCGAACAAATTGGCTTCAGGAACGGTAATCGAGTCGGCTTTGGACAAAGGCCGCGGCTATGTGACCACAGTGCTTGTACAGAACGGTACGCTGAAGGTGGGCGACATTGTGCTTGCCGGAAGTTTCACCGGCCACGTAAAGGCCATGTACAACGAGCGCAGCGGCAAGATTAACGAGGCAGGCCCGTCAACACCGGCACTCATCCTTGGTTTGAACGGTGCACCACAGGCCGGCGACAAATTCAACGTTGTGGGCAGCGACAAAGAGGCCCGCGACATTGCCAACCGCCGTATGCAGCTGCAACGCGAGCAGGGCTTGCGTACCCAAAAGCATATTACGCTTGGTGAGCTTGGCCGTCGTAAGGCAATTGGCGACTTCCACGAGCTCAACATCATTGTCAAGGCCGACGTTGACGGTTCGGCTGAGGCTCTGCAGGATTCGCTCATCAAACTTTCGACACCCGAGATTCAAGTCAACGTCATTCACAAGGCCGTTGGTCAGATTTCGGAGTCCGATGTTACGTTGGCCGCCGCATCCGATGCAATCATCGTCGGATTCCAGGTACGTCCGTCAATGGATGCCCGCAAGTTGGCCGAACGCGAGCAGGTGGATATCCGCTTGTACTCAATCATATACGATGCCATCAACGAGGTGAAGGACGCCATGGAAGGCATGCTTTCGCCGGAAATCAAAGAAGAGGTTATCGGTACGGTTGAGATTCGCGAAGTCTTCAAAATTTCGAAGGTTGGTTCGGTTGCAGGTTGCTTTGTACGCGATGGTAAGGTTAAACGCACATCGAAAGTGCGCGTCATCCGCGACGGTATTGTGGTTTACACCGGCGAACTTGGCTCACTCAAACGCTTCAAAGACGATGCCAAGGAAGTTCTCACAGGCATGGAGTGCGGCTTGAACATCGACAAGTACAACGACATTAAAGTTGGCGATGTTATTGAGGTTTACGAAGAGACTGAGGTTAAGCGTACGCTGTAAAAATCAATTGATTGATTATAAAAAAGGCTTGCCGGAAGGCAAGCCTTTTTTTGTGTGCAGGCTAACGGAATATAAGAACTGACTGTCTCCGTTCCTAAAGCTGTTTTAATCCTTTTCAGCTACCATTCTGTCTTCGTTCATTCGACTCATATACTGTTGGATGATGGCTTTCAGTTTGGTCTCCATTTGCTGCTGACCGTCGATTTGGCCAATAAGATTATTTTCCAACAGTTTGTCGCTCAGGGCGTAAACGGCTTTTGTCTGATTGCCGTCGAATTGCAGAAGGTAGCCGTTCATTACAATCTGGTAGATGCCGTTGCAGTAGCTCACGGCAAATTTGTCGTTTTCGGGAGTGTTCAGAAGGTCTTGACCGAAAGCAACATACGGCTGATCGTAGCCCAGATAGTTAAGAATGGTTGGCATAACATCGATTTGCTGAGCAATACCCTTGCGCCCGCCTGTGAGTGTGGTGTCGCCAGGAGCGTAGAAGATGACAGGACCAGTGAAAACGCCCAAATCGGTCTGATATTCGGCGTGGTCAGTCAAATTGGTGTGGTCGCTGCAGATGGCAAAAACGGTGTTGTTGAACCACGGTTGTTTCCGGGCTTCGTCGAAGAAGCGACGCAGCGAGTAGTCGGTGTAGCGTATGCCCTTGTGAACGGGCAGCGGTCCTTCGGGGAAACGCTCAACATATTTGGCCGGAATCTGATAGGGATGGTGGCTCGATGCGGTGAAAACAGCCGTCATAAAAGGCTCTTTGAACTGCGACATCTGCTGGCAGTAGAATTGCAGGAATGGCTCGTCCCAGATGGCCCAGAAGCCGTCGAACTCAGCATCACCGCCAAAATCGGGGCACTGATCAAACTCGGTGCGACCGAAATAGTCGTTGAATCCGGTGGCGCGGGCAAAGGCCTCAAAACCCATACTACCGTTCTTTGCGCCATGGAAGAACGCCGAATAGTAGCCTTTGTTTTTCAACTCAACAGCCAGTCCGTCGAGTGTGTTGAGAGCGGCAGGTGTAAGAAAGAACGGCTCGATGAAGTAGGGAATGCTACTCAAAACGCTAGGCATTCCGTCGATACTCTTGCGGCCGTTTGTAAAACTGTCGTAGAACCAGAGACTGTGCTGCATCAAGCTGTCGATAAAAGGTGTATATCCTTGATAATTACCATCTTCGAGTTCGGGATTGTACGTACCGATAAACTCTCGCGCGAAACTCTCGATGATGATGACAACCACATTGCGCCCTTTGCCCGGTGCGTTTTGCACGATGCTGTCAACGGGCTGGTGAACGGGAGTGAAGATTTCCTCAAGTTGTTCTTGTGGAAAATACGACGGTGCGGTAAACGGCTTTTTATTGAATGTGCGGATCAGTGAGAACGGCGTGTTCAGAATCAGCGGAGCTTCAACAGGATTGCTGATATATTGGTTGGCATTGCTGAGGGTTATGGGGCGTGTGCTACGGTCGATGCCGCCGCGCATTCCTGCAATGCACAGCAGTATAACGGCCGCCATAACTGCTGCTCTTATCGCATAATATTTAATGTAACCTATCGCACCCGAAATCTTCTTCTCGACAAGAGGATTCTGATATAAAACAATAAGCATCAGCAAAATACCAATTCCGATAACAACCAGATACCACGAGTGCAGAGTTTCGGTGACAAAAACCGATGTCAGATTGTCCTCGTTGCTGAATTCGGCGAAGACCGTGCCAGTGGTGCGACGGCCGGTGTAACGGAAATAGACCACATCGCAAAGATTGACCACCACACCGATGGCATTGAAAACCACAAAAACGGATTTGACAACGATGCCGTAAACGCGGCTCATCTCTTTGAAATGCAGAGGAAAAAGCGCCAGCACCAAAAAGGCGATGTTCATATAGATTATACCCGCAGTGTCGAACACAAGCGAACCTTTCACGAGACTGAAAAAGTTGTCGGTCAGTATCTTGCCTTCGTAATAGCTATAGTTGGCCGCCAGAAAGACCACGCGACACAGAAAGTAGCAGAAATAGACAAGGGCGATGTCGAACGCCACGTTCAGAAACGATTTGGCGAGGGTGTTTTCGCCATTTCTGAAAATTTTTATTTGTTTCATATTGTTTTTCACTCTTTGCGGCAAAGATAATTGATTTAGGGTTTAAGAGGTGAGGGGAAAGAGTTTAGAGGAAAGAGTTTAGCGCTTCGCTGTTGAGAAAGTTAAGTTTGATAGTCAACTCTTCAATCAATTAGTTATTCAGTAAATCAATCAGTAAATCAATTAATCAGTAAATAGAAACGCCCCATCCCGAAACCGAGACAGGGCGCTTCACCATATTTGTTTCACACACAATTATTTCTCTGCAAGCTGTTTTTCAACACTATCGAGACGTTTTGCGAGCTCAGGCAGTTTGCGGAACAATACGCTAGAGCGCAGCCAGTCCTTGTAGTTCTGAACAGGCGAGCCTATGATGGCAGTGCCTTCGGTAGTGATTGGTGCATTGAGACCCGACTGTGCGCCAATGTGGGTTCCGTCGGCTACGCTGATGTGCGGAGCAAAGCCCACTTGACCGCCGCACATGCAGTTGCGGCCAATCTTTGTTGAGCCTGCTATGCCGCATTGTGCCGACATTACGGTGTTCTCGCCAATCTGCACATTGTGGCCCACTTGCACCAGATTGTCGAGTTTCACGCCCTTGTGAACGATGGTCGAACCCATTGTGGCGCGGTCAACACACGCATTGGCGCCAATCTCAACATAATCTTCGATAATCACATTGCCGATTTGCGGAATCTTCTTGTAGTTGTTGTCGGTGTTGGGGGCAAAGCCGAAACCGTCAGCACCAATGGTGATGCCAGCATGCAGCGTTACGTTGTTGCCAATCACGCAGTTATAGTAGATTTTTACACCCGGGTAGATAATGCAGTTATCGCCAATATGCACATTGTCACCAATATAGCATTGTGGGTAAATCTTCACGTTCTTGCCGATTTTAGCGTTTGGTCCGATGTAGGCGAAAGCGCCCAGATAAAGACCCTCGCCGTAGGTTGCCGTTGGGTCGATGAACGACGGTTGCTCAATGCCGCTCTTGCGCGGGATGACGGCCTCGGCCACCATATCGAGCAGCGACGCGAAAGCCTCGTATGCGTTGTCGACATAGATGAGCGTTGTCTGCACAGGGCTCTCAGGTTTGAAATCGCGGTTCACAAGCACTGCCGACGATTTGGTGGTGTAGATGTAATGGATGTATTTCGGGTTTGCCAGGAACGACAGAGCTCCTTCGCGGCCCTCTTCAATCTTTGCCACATCGCGCAATTTAACATCGGCGTTGCCCACCACTTCGCCCTTCAGGGCTTCGGCAATTTGTGCAGCTGTAAATTCTATCATTTTGAGTTATAAGTTTTTAAATTATATGTTTTAAGTAGAGACGCAACGTGGCACGTCTTTGTTTTACGTTTTCAGTTTTCGTTTACGTTAATCTACGTTATCGAACAAAAACGAGTTGTTCTCACGCAGTTTGCCGTCGCTCGACAACGTCATATGCGACATTGGTGCCGTTTGTGGGTTGGCAGCTTCCGGCTGTTGAGTTTGTCCCTGTTGGCGGCGCATATATGCCGGCTGATTCTCAAGCTCGAGCAGTTGCTCCTCGGTGCTATACTGCAGCGGTTTTGTTTCGGCGTATGCAGATGGTTGCCCTACTGCCATCACAAATCCTTCGCTAGCCTGCTGAATCTCATGATCCATTGTGCTCATGTCCTTGAGTTCAAGAATCTTGATGTTGTCGGGGTCGTTTACCGGAAATTCCATTTTAAATTCGCGTGAGCCAGTCTCGGGTTTGCTCATAGGAGGATTGAAGTTCTGGACATTCACGTTGACGTTATCTTTCAGCGTTTCGACTTCTATTTTCTTTTGCTGTTGAGGAATAAACTCGCTCAAGCTGTCGTCGTCGAAGCCTGTGGCAATAACTGTTACACTCAGGGCATCACCCAGCGAGTCGTCGATGGTGTTGCCCCAGATGATGTCGGCGTTGTTGCCGGCAGCCTCTTGCACGTAGTTGTTGATGCTGCAAACCTCGTTCATTGTCGATTCGTGCTCGCTGCTCGATATGATGTTGAGCAGGATGTTCTTTGCACCGCGGATGTCGTTGTTGCACAGAAGAGGCGAATTCATTGCCTTTTCGATTGCCTCGATGGCGCGGTTGTTACCGGTTGCGCTGGCTGAACCCATCAGGGCAATGCCGCTGTCGGTCATCACAGTCTTCACATCAGCAAAATCGACGTTTACAATGCCGTGTACGGTGATAATCTCGGCAATGCCTTTGGCGGCCAGTGTCAAAATGTCATCGGCATAGCCAAATGCCTGGCTCGACGGGCAATCGCCATAAATTTCACTGATTTTTTCGTTGGCGATAACCAGCAGGGCGTCAACGCTTTTGCGCATTTCTTTCAAACCGTCGATGGCGTTTCTCTTGCGTTTGTTGCCTTCAAACTGGAACGGCAACGTTACAATGCCCACTGTCAGAATGCCCATATCTTTAGCCTGTTGGGCAATAACGGGAGCCGCACCGGTGCCTGTGCCGCCACCCATGCCGGCTGTTACGAACACCATTTTTGCGTTGTGCGACAGCATTTCGGCAATGTCGTCGTAGCTCTCGCGTGCTGCTTCGCGACCCTGATTAGGCTCGTTACCCGCACCCAACCCTTCGGTAAGAGTTCTTCCAAGCTGTATCTTATTGTCGATTGGGCTGTTACGCAGTGCCTGTTCGTCGGTGTTGCAGATTACAAAGTCAACGCCATTGATACCTTTGCTAAACATGTGGTTTACAGCGTTTCCACCGCTTCCGCCAACGCCTATCACCTTTATAATGTTTGAGTTACCTTTCTCAAACCCGAAATTCATAAGTCCATTTTCCATAGTTATAATTTTTTGATTGTTATAATTGTTTATCTTCTACATCTGTTGCCCAATTGATTGCGCCATTCCACACATTGCTAAGTTTCTGGAAAACTTTGCCTTTTTTTGGAGAGTTTTCATCAGTGTCATTTTCTTCAGTTTCTACCTCAGTTTCATCAGTGGTTGTGGTGTCTTCAACCGTTGTATCAATGTGTAGTTCGGGTTCAGTGCCGTTCTGTGAGTTTTCGAAGCCCATCATCAGCAAGCCGATCGATGTGGAGTTGCTTGGCAGATTTGTAACATTTTCAAACTCGCACTTAATAATCACCTTGTTAGGTGTCCCAATGCGTACCTCGCAACCTGTGTGCATGGCGAAAAGATGAATCAGATTTGGCAGCATTGAGCCGCCGCCGGTTATTACGATGCCAGCGCCCAGACTTTTCAGGTCGCTTGTCGATTCAATTTCGTGCTTCACAATAGTTATTATCTCACTCATGCGGGCATTGATGATATTGGCCAGCATTGTCAATGTTATCTGTTTTGGTTTCAAACCGTTGGATCCCGGGATGGTGACAGCTTTGTTCTCGAGATCGCCGGTGACCAGAGCCGATCCGTGTTGTACTTTCAATCCTTCGGCTTGGCGTTCCAGTATGTTGCAGCCGCGGCGGATGTCTTCGGTTACGCTGTTGCCACCGAACGGAATCACCTTCGAGTGCGATATGCAGCCGTTTTTGTAGATGGCAATATCGGTTGTGCCGCCGCCTATGTCAACCAAAGCCACGCCCAGTTCCTTATCGTCATCGGTGAGCACGGCCGCCGACGATGCCAGCGGTTCAAGAATAAGCCCCTTCACCTTGATGCCGTTGCGCTCAACGCACTGTCGTAGGTTGTTGGCTGCCGCTGTGTTGCCGAAAATAATATGGAAAACGCCCGACAACTGCTTGCCGTACATGCCCACCGGACTCATAATCTCATGCTCGCCATCCACAGTGTAGCTCTGTGGCAGAATGTGCAGAACTTCCTCGCCCATTTCGGTCGGCATCTCGCGCATCTGGTCTATCAGGTAGTCGATGTCGTCGCGTGATATGGCATCGTTGGCCGAGTTGCGGTTTTTGGTCTGTGTAAACTGCTGGCTGCGGATGTGATGTCCCGCAATGCCCACGTAGGCCTCGGTAATCTTGTAGCCCGATGTGGCTTCGGCTTGTGCCACAGCGTTGCCAATCGATTTGATGGCGTCCTCAATGTTGAGTACCGCACCACGGCGCACGCCTTTCGACTCGTTACGGCCGTAGCCAAGCACCTCAATGTGACCGTCGCTGTCTTTACGGCCAACAAGCACTGCGATTTTTGTTGTTCCAACATCAATCGCGGCAATGATGTTCTCGTTTTGCTGTTCCATATCTATGTCCTTTTAGTACAAACTATTTGGTTTTTAAATTTTAGATTTATCGTTTTGTATTTGTTCCATCCGTATTTTGAAAGGCCTTGTTCATAGAAGGCCCGCAGGTTCTCGAATTTCTCGCTCATATCGTCAACGGAACCAAGTATTATGGTATGGTTGCCCACGCGTGGCACAAGTTCAATGTCATGTTTGCCGTTGATGTAAATTTGCTCAATCTGCGCCTTCCAGAACTTGTTGTTGTTGATGAACTGCACCAGTCTGAACAGGTCAGGCAGAAGTTCGCCGGTCGATTTGTCGGCTTTTATTTGCTGACGCCGCAGATTCTCACCCACATGATCCATATACGGCTCGTTCAGATTACCATTCACCACAATCACGTGAGCGGTATATTTCTTGCTTAGAGGCATCACTTGCCCGTTGGCGTCGATATAATAGCTGTCGCCGTTGGGGTTGATGACCCGCATAATAGGTTGACGTTGCTCAATTCTGACACAAATCTCGCCAAACACCGTCCGATACACCTCGGCGTTCTTTATTGATTTGTTGTTGTGAGCCAAAACATCCTCAATGTAATGTGTGTTAACCGAGTCGATGAACATCCCAATTAACTTTATGCCTTCTTTTTCAAGTGATTGTGTAACATCCGATTCTGTTATGAATTTGTTGCTCGAGTTGTCGCTTATGTGCACCGAAACTGAATCGACATGGACTTTTGCGGTCTCGTCACCCACAATCCAAAGCACAGCCACAAGGTAGCCCAAGAGCAGTGTCCAGATAAATGCCGTTTTCAGTTTCTCTTTCATTCGTTATTGTTTAATCGATGAATCGACAACGGACTACAGACTATGGTCAACGGACATATTGTCCACTAATCATTTTCGGTTGTCTGTTGTCTGATGTCTGTTGTCCCTTCATTGTTAATTTTTACTTAATCATCGCCTGATGTATCGGTTCAATCAATGTGTCGATGTTGCCAGCTCCCATTGTGAGCAGTACACCCGACGTTATTTTCACAGCCTCGTCCTTCAACTTGTTGAACGGACAGAACATTTTATCTTTCAGTTTCATACGTTCCAGAATCATCTCGCTCGAAACGCCTTCAATTGGCAGTTCGCGGGCGGGGTAGATGTCGGTTATGATGACGCGGTCGGCCATATCGAGGGCAGCCGCAAACTCATCAGCAAAATCACGCGTGCGAGAGTATAGATGCGGTTGGAACATCACCGTCACTGGCTTGCCGGGGTAGAAATCGCGTACCGAGCGCAGGCAGGCCTTAATCTCTTCGGGGTGGTGCGCATAATCGTCGATGAACACAAGGTCGGCGTTTTTAAAGCGCACATCGAAGCGGCGACGCACACCGGCATATCCGGCCAGACCGAAGCGAATCTCATTCTCCGACGCACCGGCAAACATTGCCACAGCCGTTGCTGCCACGGCGTTTTCAACGTTGTAGAGCGCGGGCATTCCCAGTTTCACGTCGGCAATCACACCGTTTGGCGTTACAATGTCGAAAACATACTCACCATTCTCGATATGAATGTTTTTTGCATAGAAATCAGCCTCACTGTCAAGCGCATACGAATAATATTTTACGCCTTCGTTGGCCTTATGGTCGAGTTTGACACCCTTCTTGATAATCACCACGCCATCGTGTTTCACCTGTCCGACAAATTTGGCGAAAGCCTTCTCAACCTCGGCCTTGTTGCCATAGATGTCCAGATGGTCGGCATCCATAGCGCTGATGAGTGCAATGTGTGGGTAGAGCGTCAAGAACGAGCGGTCGAACTCATCGGCCTCAATCACCACCCATGGCGATTCGGGCTTGATGACAACATTGGTGTTGAAATTCTTGCTCACACCACCCAAAAAGGCGTTCACACCAATCTGCGTCTGATCCAGAATGCAAGTGGTCATTGTTGAAATCGATGTCTTGCCGTGAGTTCCGGCCACGCAGGCAGCATAGCTGTCTTGTGCGATGATACCCAGCGCCACCGAGCGTTTCACAACATCGTAGCCATTGGTTTTGAAGAAGTTGAGTATGGCGCTGTCGTCGGGAATGGCTGGGGTGTATACAACAAGTGTTTTTTCGATATCGGTTTTGAACGTGTCGTCAACCGTGTCGATGTTGTCGTCGAAGGTGGTCAGTGCACCATCGGCCTCGAGTCTGTTGGTGATGTCGGACGATGAGCGGTCGTAGCCGCCAACCGTGTAACCGGTGCGCATAAACCATTGGGCTAGAGCGCTCATTCCGATTCCGCCGATGCCTACAAAGAATGCTTTATTATAGTCGGTGAGTTTTTTCATAGTGCAATTTTCATTACTTCGTCGCAGATTACCTCGTCAGCGTTCGGCAGCGCCATTTTCTTAATATTGATGCGCAGACGTACCTGCATGTCGTCTTGTTCAAACAGGCGGATAACTTGAGGCACCAGAATGTCGGGTGCTTCTTTGTCGGTCACCATTATGGCGGCGTTGTTCTTGACCAGCGCTTGGGCGTTTTTGGTCTGATGGTCTTCCGCCACATTTGGGCTCGGTACCAGAATCACAGGCTTGCCCACGAGGCACAATTCAGAGATTGTTCCCGCACCGGCACGCGACACAATGGCGTCGGCCACCGAGAATGCGTAATCCATACGGTTGATGAACGGATAGACGTGAATATTTTTGCTATTGTACTGCGCCGCTTCCTCGATAGCGCGATCGTAATAGTATTTGCCTGTTTGCCAGATGACTTGAATTTTCTTGCGTATTAGCAGGTCGAGGTTGTTGCCGATGCACTCGTTGATGGTGCGTGCGCCTAGACTACCTCCCACCACAAGCAGAGTCTTCATGCTTCCGCCCTGGTTCAGATTGAAGAATTTGAACGCCTCAGGCAGGTTCGGCTTGATGTCTTGCAGATCTTGACGAACGGGGTTGCCTGTCAGTACAATTTTTTCGGCCGGGAAGAATCGTTCCATACCCTCGTATGCCACGCAGATACGGTTTGCACGTTTGGCTAACAGTTTGTTAGTCAAGCCAGCGTAGCTGTTTTGTTCCTGAATGAGAGTCGGCACGCCCATGCGCTGTGCTGTACGCAACAGCGGACCGCTTGCGTAGCCGCCCACACCCACCACGGCGTTCGGTTTGAACTCGCGGATAATGCTGCGGCATTTGAAAAGGCTCACAAACAGTTTTGGTACGAATGTCAGGTTTTTGATTATTGAATCGCGCTGCAAGCCGGCAATGGGCAGTCCTACAATCTTGAATCCGGCTGCCGGCACTTTCTCCATCTCCATACGGTTGTGCGCTCCCACAAACAGAATCTCGGCTGTGGGGTCTTTGCGCTTGATGGCTCTTGCTATCGAAATGGCCGGGAAGATGTGTCCGCCCGTTCCGCCACCGCTTATTATGTAACGTTTCTTTTCCATATTATTGATTTTCAGTTGAGTTATCATTAGTATTTTGATTTCCGATCACAGCTGGTTCGGCCAGATCACCGCCGTCGGCATATCGGCTCACATTTAGTATCACTCCGATGGCAATACTTGTGAATACCACCGATGTACCACCCATACTTACAAGCGGTAGTGTTTGTCCGGTGACGGGGAAAATATTTACCGCCACACCCATATTCACAAGCGCTTGAATGACAAGGCTTGTGACCAGCCCTATGCATAGGAACGTCCCGAAAGCACTTCGACATCCCTTCACTATCACCCTTACGCGGAATAGCAGTATTATGTAGAGTGCTAGAACAATGCTGCCGCCGATGATTCCGGTCTCTTCAACAATGATGGCGTAGATGAAGTCGGAATAGGGGTGTGGCAGGAAGTTGCGCTGCGTGCTGTTGCCTGGTCCCTGTCCGATGATGCCGCCGTGGACAATGGCCATCTTCGAGTGGTCGGCTTGGAAATCATGTTCGGCATCGTTATGTTCGCCAATGCCCACAAAACTCTCGATACGGGCTTTTATTGTCGCCACACGGCCAATGTTGCTAATCTGCGGAACAGCGTAGGCAAGCAGCAGCATAAAGGTTAGTCCCGCCAATATGCATCCGAGAAGTTTTGCCAACAATACCAATTTGATACCTCCGATATACATCATTACACAGCAGATGAAGAACAGCATTGCCGCCGTTGAGAAGTCGGCTCCGAAGATGAGCAGACAGATTATGCCTGCCCATTTCACAATCGGCCAGAAGGCTGCTTTCGGGTCGTCGATGTGGTCCTGATTTTGGCTCAAAATTGATGCAATGAACATAACCACAGCAATTTTTGCCAAATCGGAAGTTTGGAACTGCACGCCCATAATCGACACCCAGCGCGAAGCTGCGTTCAGGTTGACACCTCGCAGCAATGTGAATATCAGTAGTCCGGCACTCAGATAGACGAGTGGTTTCGCGAATCTTAAAAGGATGCGGAAGTTGATTCGGTGAACGGCGAAGATGATGCCGATGCCGAAGAGAAGGAAGCTCCCATGACGAATGAGATAGAACATTGTGTTGCCACCCATCTTCTTGTATGCCAGCGTTCCGGTGGCGCTATACACCGTCAGCATCGATACAATCGACAGCAGAAACACAACTATCCAGATTGTGGTATCTCCTTTGAAATATTTCAGAAACTTCTCTTTCATTCCCACTTATGCCTTTTGCCTTATCTCTTATGCCTTAAAATCCTTTATTATAAATTTCTAACCGCTGCCTTGAACTGCCGTCCGCGGTCTTCGTAGTTCTCGAACAAGTCGAAGCTTGCGCAGCAGGGCGAGAGCAGAACAGCGTCGCCGTCGGTGCCCATATAGTAGGCCGATTTCACGGCTTGCTCCATCGATTGTGTGTCGATGATGTGGTCAACAACTCCGTCGAAGGCGGCGTGAATCTTCGTGTTATCAACGCCAAGGCAGATAATGGCCTTAACCTTCTGTTTCACAAGCGGAATAAGGGTAGAGTAGTCATTGCCCTTGTCGGTGCCGCCTACAATCCAGATGGTGGGGCGCTTCATACTCTCGAGAGCGTACCACGCGCTGTTCACGTTGGTTGCTTTTGAGTCGTTGATGAACTCAATTTGGTGAACTTTCAGAACCGGCTCAAGACGGTGCTCGACGCCCTTGAAACTTGTCAGGCACTCGCGAATGGTTTCTTTTCTGATGTTGAGCACGTTGGCGGCCACTGCAGCGGCCATTGAATTGTAAGTGTTGTGCTTTCCGCTTAATGATAAGTCGTTGATATTCATAGTAAAGTCGTTATTGGTATTAAGGTGAATGTTAAATGTTTGTCCGTTGTTGGTAAGGTCGGCGCCGGTGGCAACCGTGTGCTCAATGCTGAACGGAATCCAGTTGGTTTCGGGTGTCAGCGTGGCAATTTTCTCAAGAGTTGCCGGGTCGTCGTCGCAGTAGATGAAGTAGCCGCTCTTGTCCATATTCTGAATGATGCGGAACTTCGAGTTCAGGTAGTTCTCGAACTTGTACTCGTAGCGGTCCAGGTGGTCGGGTGTGACGTTCATCAAGATTGCCACATCGGCTTTGAACTTGTACATATTGTCGAGTTGGAAACTACTCAATTCCAGCACGTAGTAGTCGTAGTTGCAGTCGGCCACCTGCCAGGCGAAACTCTTGCCTACGTTGCCGCCAAGGCCCACATTGAGTCCGGCGCTTTTCAGAATCTCGTAGGTGAGAAGCGTGGTGGTGGTTTTGCCGTTGCTGCCCGTGATGCAAATCATTTTGGCGTTGGTGTAGCGTGCGGCAAACTCTATCTCGCTCACAATCGGAATGTTATGCTCGTGCAGAGCCTTCACCACCGGTGCCTTTTCGGGTATTCCGGGGCTTTTCATCACTTCGGTTGCCGCCAGAATCCGGTCAAGGGTGTGGTGGCCTTCTTCCCATTCAATGTTATGCTCGTCGAGCACGGTTTTGTATTTGTCGGCTATCTTGCCATAGTCCGACACGAAAACCCTGTAGCCCTTCTTTTGAGCCAGCAGCGCGGTTCCAACCCCGCTCTCGCCGGCGCCAAGCACAACCAACTGTTTTCCGTTGTTTTCCATCATCGTATTTTAAGTGTGATAATTGTCAATGCCGCAAGCATTATGGTAACAATCCAGAACCGCAGCGTAATCATATTCTCGTGAAGCGCGGTGTTTGGTTTGGTTATCAGATACTTGAAGTTTTCTTGAAGTTGCGACGGCAGCACGCGGAAGTGGTCATGAAGCGGCGCGCGCTTGAACACACGCAGTTTCAGTCCGCGCTTGTTGCCGTATTTGGCGTAGTTGGTCTGCAGCATCACCGACACCACCTCTACAAGGAAGATTCCGCAAAGGATTGGCAGCAGCAGTTCCTTGTGGATTATGATAGCCGTAACGGCGATGATACCGCCAATAGCAAGGCTGCCCGTATCGCCCATAAACACTTTGGCAGGATAGGCGTTGTGCCACAGGAAGCCGATGAGCGCGCCCACAAACGCGCAGATGAAAATCAGCATCTCTTCAGTACCCGGAATGTACATCACGTTCAGGTACGAAGCGAACTGTATGTGGCCTGACACGTAGGCCAGAATGCCCAGTGCCACGCCGATTATTGCCGAGTTGCCGGCGCACATTCCGTCCATTCCGTCGTTCAGGTTGGCGCCGTTCGACACGGCTGCAATCACAAACGTTGTCACGATGATGAACAGAATCCAGCCGCAGGCGCGTTTCACGCGACCGTTCGATATCCAGGCGAAAGCCTCGTAGTAGTCAAGGTTGTTGTTCTTCACAAACGGCAGAGTGGTAACGGTCGATTTGCGGGGCTCGCTCTTCTCGTAAACCACGCGGTCGTTCACAATCTTTTCGGTCACATTCTCGCACACAACGGCTTGCGGACTTTGCCAGAGTGCCACGCCTACAACGCAGCCAAGCACTGTCTGACCAATCAGTTTGTGCAGCGGTTTCATTCCGTCCTTGTTGCCGCCAAGTTTGATTTTATCGTCGATAAAGCCCAGAAGACCGAACCATAATGCGGTGATAATCAATAGGATTATATAGACATTCTCTAATCGGCAGAACAGCAGCGCCGGAATCACAATGGCTGCCACAATCACCACACCGCCCATCGACGGAACGCCTTTTTTCTGTACGCCGTAGGGGTCGGTTTCGGCGTCGCGGGCGGCTTCAATGTGGTTGCTGCGTTTCATAAAGTTGATGAACTTCTGTCCAACCCACATCGAAATCAGCAGCGACAACAGCAGCGCCAGAATTGCGCGGAACGACACATAGTGGAACATTCCGGCACCCGGAAAATCGAAACTCTGCAGATAATCAAAGAAATAGTTCAGCATATTATTCCTCGTCAAAAATTTGTTTAATCACCTCGCGGTCGTCAAAGTGGTGCTTCACGCCGTTCACTTCCTGATAGGTCTCGTGGCCCTTGCCGGCAACCAGCACCACGTCGCCCGGCTGCGCAAGCATACACGCTGTGCGGATGGCTTCAGTGCGGTCGGTCACGGCCAAAGTTTTCTTCGCCATTTCCGCAGGCACGCCTGCCTTCATATCGGCAATAATGTCTTCAGGCTTCTCATTGCGCGGATTGTCCGATGTCAGTATCAGTTTGTCGCTCAACTCAACGGCAATGGCCGCCATAAGCGGACGTTTGGTCTTGTCGCGGTTGCCGCCGGCGCCCGTCACGGTAATAATCTGATGATTGCCGTCGGTGATTTCTTTAATCGTATTCAGCACATTCTCAATGGCGTCGGGGGTGTGAGCGTAATCCACAATGGCCGTCTTGCCGCTTTTCGAGCGCAGGCATTGGAAACGTCCGTCAACGGCGCCCAGAGTGCTCAAAACGGTCAGCACTTCGGTCTTGTCGAAGCCCAGCAGAATCGATGCCGAATAAACGGCTAACAGATTGTATGCGTTGAACTTGCCAACGAAACTTGTCCACACGTCAACACCGTCGATGTTGAGTTGCATTCCCTCGAATCCCGATTCCAGAATCTTGCATTTGAAGTCGGCCACTGATTTCAGCGCGTAGGTGTGCTTGCTTGCGGCGCAGTTTTGCAGCATAAACATACCGTTGCGGTCGTCGGTGTTCACAAGCGCGAAAGCGTCGGCCGAGAGTCCGTCGAAGAACATTTTCTTCGCGTCGCGGTAGTCGGCAAATGTTTTATGGTAGTCCAGGTGGTCCTGCGTCAGGTTCGAGAAGATTGCGCCCGCGAACTTCAGTCCGGCAATGCGGCGTTGGTGTGCGGCGTGCGAACTGACTTCCATAAAGCAGTAGTCGCAGCCGATTTCAACCATTTCGGCCAGCAGACGGTGCAGTTGCAGCGGGTCGGGTGTTGTTTGGGTAGCCTCAACGGCTTTTGTGCCCACAATGTTGCGAACCGTCGACAGCAGACCGGCTTTGTAGCCAAGTTGTGTGGCCATACGGTGCAGCAGAGTCACGGTTGTTGTCTTGCCGTTGGTGCCGGTGATGCCCACCAGTTTCAGTTTTTCCGACGGCCTTCCGTACCAGTTCGATGCCAGTTGCCCGAAGGCTGCCGACGAATCTTTCACCACAGCGAAAGCCACGCCCTGACGGCGTTCGGCCGGAACTTCCTCGCAAACCACAACCGACACGCCGCCGTCAACGGCCTGACCAATAAAGTTGTGTCCGTCGATGTTTGCGCCGCGAACCGCTACAAACAGCCAGCCTTTGGCCGCTTTGCGCGAATCGTTGGTGACGCCTGCCACGCTAGTCGGTTTCTCGCCAACCCAT
>JAFZWI010000083.1 GCA_017617355.1 Salinivirgaceae bacterium
CGCAGCTATGAAAGCCGCTTCTGAAGGCGAGTTGAAAGGCATCCTGGGTTACACCAACGAGGCTGTTGTTTCAACTGACTTCCGCAACGACTCTCACACTTCTATCTTCGACGAGAAGGCAGGTATCCAGCTCGACCCGACATTCGTTAAGGTTTGCGCTTGGTACGACAACGAGTGGGGCTACTCTAACAAAGTGTTGGAAATGGCTCGCGTTATCTCTAAGTAATTTAGATTTAACAACATATGAGAAAAGCCATCCTTCGGGGTGGCTTTTTTTGTGCCTTGTCATAATACCACGGAACGCACGGAAAACACGGAAATTTTTTAAAACGCAAGCGTTTTGGGGTGGTTATCGCTTCGCGAGAAATTTTAACAAAATTTCAAAAGAAAAATTTATAAAAATTTGATTTTAAATGTTTTATAATATTTTTTGAATCAATTTTCTAACTATTTCCGCCCGTAAGGGCGCCCTCCAAAACGCCGAAGGCGTGGCATATCATAGGCCGGGGTGTGACCCCCTGTGAAACAATGCGGTTTTGCCGATTGAACCCCGACGGGGCGACACAATTGGTTTACGCGTGCCACCCGTTCCGGGTTTGGTTTGTTGGTGGCACAACAAAACAGGGGCTTACGCCCCTGTCTGTTTTATGCCGCCTCGTTGGGGCTGGTTGCGTTGTTGCGGACGCGATGAATCGCGTCCATACAACATTTTCGATTTCAACCAAACGGAAAAAGTGTAATTTTTCGCTTAAAAAAGTCGGAAAAAGTGTAATTTTTCGAATCAGAAACACGGAAAAAGTGTAAATTTGTGGTAGTAAAATAAAGTTAAAATTATGCTTTACAGAAAAATAGCAGCAATAATAACCGAGCACTTAAAATCGGATTCGAATAAAGTGTTGGTGATTGACGGTGCGCGGCAAATTGGAAAGACCTATATAATACGGCAAACGGGAAAGCAACTGTTCAAAAACTTCGTCGAGATAAATTTGCTTGACGATTTCAACGGCAACCGCATTTTCGCGCAAACCCGCACGGTTGAAGACTTTTACCTGCAATTAGGCGCATTGAATAAACGTTTGGGCAAAAAAGAGGACACTCTGGTTTTCTTGGACGAGATTCAAGCCTACCCATATCTGCTGACAATGCTCAAATTCCTACAGCAGGACGGACGTTTCACCTACATTGCAAGCGGCTCGCTGCTGGGTGTAACACTTGCACACACACTGTCAATACCTATTGGCAGCATCCGTCGGGTGCGAATGTATCCTCTTGATTTCGAAGAATTTTTGATTGCCAATGGCGTTGATAGTTTTGTTATCGACACAATGCGCCAGCGGTTTGTTTACGGGCAACCACTCGACGAGGGAACGCATACGCGGATTATGAAACTGTTCAAAAACTATCTGCTGACAGGCGGAATGCCCGATGCTGTCAACAATTTCATAACCGATATGAATATTAATGATATACGCGGCATTCAGAGCGAGATTCACGATTATTACGGACTCGACGCGGCAAAATACGACAGCGAGAATAAAATGAAAATCAAGACGGTTTTCGATTTTATTCCTTCGGCACTCGAAAACAAGAAGAAACGAATTGTGGTTCAAGACATTGAAAACCATAAAGGCCGCCGCTTCAACGATTATTACGACGAGTTCGAGTATCTGATACAAGCCGGCATTGCGTTGGAAGTCAGGGCCGTATCGAATCCGAAATTTCCGCTTTTGGAGTCACAGAAGAAAAATCTTCTCAAGCTATACCTAAACGATGTCGGTATTCTAACGAATCTGTTGTATGCCAACAATATACGCGCCATTCTCGACGATGTGAAAAGCATAAATCTGGGTACTGTCTATGAATCGGTGGTTGCGCAGGAACTGCACGCCCACGGGCACAAACTGACATACTACGACAACAAAAAAAACGGTGAGGTTGATTTTCTTGTCGATGACTACGATAGTCTGTCGGTGCTGCCGATTGAGGTTAAATCGGGCAAAAACTACAAGGAACACAGCGCGTTGTCGCATTTCATACAAAACGCCGATTATGGAATCCGACGTGCGATTGTATTCTCGAACGAGCGTCAAACAACCGTGAGCAATGGTATTTCATATCTGCCAGTTTATTACTCGATGTTTGTTTGATAATGCCACCCGTTCCGAGGTTTGGTTTCAACTACGGAACACACGAAAAACACGGAATTTTTTCAAAACGCAGGCGTTTCTGGGGCGGTTATCGCTTCGCGAGAAATTTGAACAAAATTTCAAAAAGAAAATTTGTAAAAAATTGATTTTAAATATTTTATATGAATTTTTGAATCAATTTTCTTAAAATTTCCACCCGAAGGGCGCAAACCAAATAACGCCGAAGGCGTGGCATATTACAGGCCGAAATCGAAGGAATTTTATTCCTCAGATTTTAGCTTTTTTAGTGCGGAACCGATTGATAAAACAGGAACTGAGGACAATGAAAAATCTTTTATGTTTTCAGTGACAATGAAATCAACATTTTCCCTTTCGGCGCAAACAATTTGTATAGCGTCCTCAAGGTCGGGCGAGCCTAACGCAATGGCATCAGAAAAAGCAGCGGAATCTTCTATCAATACCGCGAAAGAGTTGATTAACAGTCTTATGAAATCGAAACGCTCGTCAGGTGTAAAGTGTTTGCGGGTGATGTAAAACAAATCGGTAAGTGAATGCGAACTTACAAATGGCGAAAACACACCACCGAAACACATCCTCATAAACTCTGTGGCTTCGGAATGGCAAACATTTGTGGGAATCAGCCAATTGGCAATAACGTTTGTATCGACAAACACCTTAAATTCAGATTCCATAGCGCTCGTCAAGATATTTGCATTTTTCTTCTTTTAAATCGAAGCCCTCACCTACTTTAAGACGACCGGTGAAATGGTCGAACAACGACATAACCTCGCTGTCGCTCATCTTTTGCTGCGATGGCTTAAAAGAATTAAGCAATATGTTGATAATCCGGATTTTATCTTCGGCTCCGAGTTTTTGCGCCTCATTTATAAAATGCTGTGCTGTTGCGTATGTCATTCTAATGTCCTCCGAATTTTTATATCACAAATTTACAATATATCTGATAAAAATCAAATTGAGTAACGCCCCGTTGGGGCTGGTTTTCGGTTATCGCTTACGCGAGAAATTTGAACAAATTTTGAAAGAAAATTTGTAAAAAATTGATTTTAAATATTTTGTAAAATTTTTGAATCAATTTTCTAATAATTTCCGCCCGAAGGGCGCATCCCAAAAAATGCGGACGTGGCAATGCCGCGTCCCCACACATCCTCAAAACAAAAAAGGCCGGAAACCAAATGATTCCCGGCCCTTTGTTGCGGACGCGGTACGCCACGTCCCTACACCGCATTATTTCAATTTCTCCAAAATCTCCTTCATCTGCGCCTCCAGTTCCTCTATCTTCTTGTCTTGGGCGGTAACCTTGGCCTCAAGCGCGTCTTTCTCCGCCTTCAGCTCATCTTTCTCCGCTTTCAGCTCTTTCACGGCCTCGATGAGGATTGGCGCAAGTGTTGAATATTCAACTGATTTAAATCCATCTTTGCCCGTAATGACAGCCTCGGGCAGAACAGCCTCCACCTCTTGTGCAATTACGCCGGCATGTCTAAGACTATCGAAATGCTGCTCGGGGAATTCGTTTGCCCGCCAATTGAAAGTTACACCATTAAGAGTTAGAACCTTGTTTAATGCATTATCTATGTTCTTAATGTTTGTTTTCAAGCGTTTGTCGGAAGTTTGTAATGAATGGTTTGAATATACATAACTCCATTTTTGGTCTGCACTACCTAAATTATATGTGTTATTATAATATGGTACAACAGAGCCAACAACTTGAACATAGGAACTATTATTATTCCAGCATATTGCATCAACTTTTAAAGTTCCCGACGAAAAAGTTGGTGCGTTTACTGTTCCTGAAGCATATATGTCTTTCCATTTATACGTGGATGAGCCCAAATCATAAGTTCCTGTTGATTGCGGTATAATTCTTTTCGATTGTATCTCACCCATGGTTGAAGTACCTGATGCATTAACCTTATTTGCATACACGTAAAGCCAACGACTGCTTTCGGAACCTAAATTGCCTAAGTTATCTGATATCAAATTGCCTGATACTGTAGCGTCGCCACTGATATAAGCATTGCCGCTAATATTTATGTAATTACCATAAATGCTCCAGCGATAATCGGATGTGCCTAAGTTATATGCGTTGTTTTGTAACGGAATGAGCGAAGAACTCACTTTTCCGCCGATAGCAGCATCGCCAGTTATATTAAGGCTTACACCATATATGTCATTCCAGCGATAAGAGCTTGTGCCTAAGTTGTAGGTTTTGGTGGTTCCTGGAATGAACGAAGAATTGACATAGCCCGTCACACTCAAGTTGCCACCAATGCTTGCATTGCCAGTGGTGCTTAGGCCTGCAAACGACACCGAGTTGGTGACACTCAGATTATTGGTGTAAACATAGCCCCATTTGTAACTGCTTGAGCCTAAATTATACGAGCCGCTGGATGAAGGTATAATAGCTCCGCCAAAAGTTGATGTGGAACTTGTATTAAGGGATTTTGCATAAACGGTGTTCCATCGCCTACCAGAGGAACCGATATTACAACCCAAATCAGTGTTACTTCCTCTTATTATAGGATACAAATTAAATGTGGACAATGAGCCATTTACAACCAATTTGCCAGTAGTATTGGCAGCTGTTTTCGTGGATATGTCTGTGTAAGAATCAAATTGTCCACCCATCAGCCAGGTAATACCATTCGACATCGTGAACTGATTGTCCGCAATACCGGATGCACCGATATAATTGGCAAAATCGCCATCTGATTCATATTGGGTCAAAGGGCCGGTACCATAACCAATCATTACATTGTTGCTTCCCGAATTACCTGAACCATATCCTATAATAGTGTTTTTGCTGCCTGTTAAACCTGTGCCTGCATCATTGCCAATGACCACATTATACTGACCCTCGGAATTTTCCCATCCGGCGTATGTTCCCATATACAAGTTGTTTGAGCCTGTTGTATTATTGAATCCGGCCTGATAGCCCATAAACACATTGTTCGAACCTTTGTAGATAGTAGATGAAGTATTTCCAGTAACAGACGGATGATAATGGCTCATTGTACCTACACTGACGGTGTTGAATCCGGCCTCACGTCCGATGAATATGTTGTTTACGCTCTTAGATGTTGAAAAACCTGCGTAATCGCCCATATATACGTTGCTTGAACCTGATGTGTTGGAATAGCCCGTGTGGTTTCCGATGAACACATTATATGAGCCGTCGGTTGTTGTCTTCAATTGTGTAGCATTCTGCTCCGGAACATACACCCAATCTGAGTGGGTTGATGTTCCGTTGGTGTTGTAGCCAGCCATGTCGCCCATGAAAATGTTGCCAACACCCTTTGTGTTGCTATAACCCGACTGGTTGCCTATGGCCACATTGCTAACGCCAATGGTATTGGCATATCCTGCGTGGTCGCCAATGAACACATTGTATGAGCCATCGGTTATTTCGGTTTCTACAGTAACAATCCCGCCTCCACCTGTAACATTCTGCAGTCCTGTTAATACCGTTGATGATGAGCCATTGGTGTTATATCCGGCACTGGTTCCCATAAACACGTTGCTAACGCCTTTTGTGTTGCTATAGCCTGATTGGTTACCTATGGCCACGTTGCTACCACCTTCGGTGTTGCTCAAACCTGCCTTGTTGCCCAAGAAAATGTTGTCTGTACCTATTGTATTGCTCATACCAGCCTGATAACCGATGAAAACATCATCGATTGATTCTGTGTTTTGCGTGCCCTTGCCAGCCTCTTGGCCAATGGCAATGGTGCGCATCATACTGGCAGCATCTTTGGCGGCGTTCTTACCCATAACAACATTGCTGACGCCGGTGGTGTTGGCCATTGCCGCGCTGTCGCCCAAAAAGACGTTGCTGGAACCGGTGGTGTTCGAGTAACCAACGTTGTTGCCTAAAAAGACATTGTTTTTGCCTGTGGTATTGCTAAAACCTGTCTTGAATCCAATGAAAATATCGTCGGTTGAAGTAGTAGATGAAGTGTTGCCATTGCCCGCCTGTTTACCTATGGCAATAGTGCGGGTCATGTTTTTGGCATCATGAGCTGCGCTCGAACCAAGCACAACATTGTCTGTTCCTGATTTATTGTTGTAACCCGCCTGAGTACCCATTATAACATTATTGTCTCCGCTAGTTTTATTATAACTGGTCTGAGAACCTATTATAATATTGCTGCCACCTGTATTGTTGAAACCTGACTGGTTGCCTATAAATACATTGTTGGAGCTTGATTGATTCCACACACCTGCTTGATAGCCTATAAACACGTTGCTGTTGGCTGTTGTGTTCCATCGCCCGGCATAATTACCAAGGAACACGTTGTTATTACCTTTAGTATTCACAGCACCACTGCCGTAGCCCAAAAATACGTTGTCGTGAGCTTCAGTGTTCTTCCCTCCAGCATAATTTCCAAGGAAAACGTTGTTGTAACCTGTTGTATTACTGCGGCCTGCTTTATTTCCAAGGAAAACATTGTTTGAGCCAAGAGGGAGAGTTTCGTACTGAGACGTCAAAGTATTGTAAATCTGCACTCCCGCGCTTCCGTTTGTTGTATATCCGGCCTCGTTGCCAATGAACACGTTGTTCTGGCTTGTTATATTTGTATGTCCGGCATCTTTACCCATAAATACGTTGTTCTTGCCCGTGGTGTTTGCAATACCGGCATAGTTACCAACAAAAGTGTTGTCAACACCTTCTCCTGTGGTTGCTTTTCCGGCATCATAACCGGCAAAGAAGTTATCAGCTGTAATATTCATATAGCCGGCATTGCCGCTTGCGCCTTTCTCCGATACGGCAAATCCGTTTTTGCCGCCACCTGCGCCTTTGCCTTCAACACCAAAACCGTTTTTGCCGCCTTTGGCGCCGCCGTCAACATACACACGGGTACTGTCTTGCGTAACTTTAAGCATGTCGGCCGGGCTGCCCTTGCTCGCCTTCTTGCCTGCCACAGCAAATCCGCTCTTGGCCGCCTTTGAGTTTGCGTTGTCAATATAGACACGAGTGCTGTCGGAGTCAACAACAAGATAGTTGGGGTTTTCGGATGTGTCGCCGTCTTTGCTGCTTTTAACGCTTGCCACAGCAAACTTGCTCTTTGGTGCCTTGCCACCCGATACTGGGGTATCGTCAATGAACACTTTGGTTCCCTCGTTGTTTATCAGGAAGAAGTCGTCGGCCTGGTCAGCCTTACCGCTGCGCACACTTGCCACAGCGAATTTGCTCTTGGGAGCCTTGCCGTCGCTGTCCTCGCCGTCAACATAAACTTTCGTCCCCTCATCACTGATAACCAGATAGTTGTCTGCTATATTCGCATCAGCTTTGCTGCTTTTTACGCTTGCCACAGCAAACTTGCTTTTGGGAGCTTTGTCGCCATCGTATCCGTCAACATAAACCTTGGTTCCCTCGTCGTTGATGACCAGGTAGTTGTCGCTAGCGTTCTCGCCGTCTTTGCTGCTTTTAACGCTTGCCACGGCAAATTTGCTCTTGGGAGCTTTGCCGCCGTCACCCTCCTCGCTGTCAACAAAAACTTTCGTTCCCTCGTTGTTGATTACAAAGAAGTCGTCGGTAACAGTGGTGGTGGCTTTGCTGCTGCGCACACTTGACACAG
>JAFZWI010000084.1 GCA_017617355.1 Salinivirgaceae bacterium
GGCATTATACCACAATACAAAGGTCCGCACTTCATTTGATATTCCAATCAACTTTAAACTCGACTGAAAACCAATTGTTTTGCCTGACGCACACGAAGGCTCGCTTCGGCGGGCTTTCGTTTTTGATAACAAAAAAACTAATCATTAAACCCTACAACTAACTGTTATGAAAAACTTTTTCCTCACACTCGCAATTTTGGCGGCAACGTTGACGGCTTCCGGGCAGACAATGTCGCGCGAGGCGGCAGAGCTAGTGGCTCGCGGCGACTCGTGTATGCGGATGAATGACACCTACAACTCGATGCTTTGTTACGAGCAGGCGCTTCTTTTGTGCAGCAGCGACACCGTGATGCACAAGCTGGCGCAGAGCTATTTTAAGCGTGGGCAGTATGTAAAATGTCTTGCACTGACCGATACACTTATGGTCGACACGGTTATGTATCAGCACATTAAGTTGCGTTACAACTGCCTTCAGAAAATGGGTGCCAGCGACTCGCTGTGGATAGATTGCGCCCAACGGCTTGTGGCTATCAACCCTATGGATGCCGCCGTGGTGGCCGACATTGCAACCTATTACAACGGCAAGCAGTTGGCCGACACCGCGCTATCATACTGCCGCACCTACTACGCTCTTGATTCGACTAATCAGCAGGTTAACAAGCAGATGGCACGGGCTCTGTTCATCAAAAAAGATTATTATCCCGCTCTCGACCTTTTCCTCGATGCATACCGAAACGGTGACGAGAGTCCAGCCTTGCTCTTTTACATCGGCCGCACCTATGAGTGTTGCAGCAATTTCGAAAAAGCGCATGATTTTATGCTGATGGCCGCCGAAAAGTCGTCATTTGCGAGTTTGCCCATTGTGAAGGCGCTGGCACGGGTGTCGAACAATTCCGAGTATCGCGATGATGTGCTCAACTACACACAGATGGCTTTCGAGTTATGCCAGGCAGATTCGGCTTCGATGGCGGAAGTTTATGACATTCAGGCAAAGTTCTACGAGGCATATTTTTACCATTATTGCAGCACCGACTATCAGAAAGCCCGCACTTGTGTGGCCAATCAGGTGCGAACGCTAAAATCGGCGTTGAGCTACGAGCCGACAATCTCCCGCCAATATAATATGGCTATTGCCTATGGCCGGATGCACGACCGTGATAATGAGCGTCTTTGGCTGCAAAAAATCAAAGAGTCCGACTCGCCTCGCACTAAGGCTAACCGTAGCATCTTCGAGTATGTCGACTATCGTCTCGACAAACTGAAAGAGGATGAGTTTTTCGAAGGCGGAAAAAAGTCTGACGGCAGCGTTGAAATTGTTAAGGTTGAGGATTGAGTTGTTTCTAAGAGTAGTTGGAAATTACCAGGAGCGTTTTTTCAATAAAAAATGGATAAGTTATTAGAATCACGCTTGCGGACGGAGTGTGTTGTTAATTTGGTTCACACCATTTTGTCCTGTTGAACTCAACTCGTTTCCGCGATAAATCAAACCGTCTTTTATGATACCGATAATTGCCCACGACAACAGCAGACACCAAGGCAGTGGGTCGGTGCGGCCGGTCTCCACATAGCAAGATGCAATGCATATAACACTGACAATTAAGGCTATAACGTCTAGAATGACTAACGTGATGAAAATACCTTTATTCATTTCAATTCAGTTTTGGTTTAACGCTTCACAAAGATAATTGAATAATTGAATGATAGAAGGTCTGCCATTTCACATTACTTTCTGACACCTAACACCACTCTTGCAAAATTCTCATAACCAATTTTTTGATTGGTCTCGTCATCGAAACCGAGTGATAGGAAGCGTTGCCATTCCTCGCGTGGTGACCACATAGGAAAATCGCTGCCCCAAAAGAAATGGCTGACACCGAATTTTTCAATCAACGCCCGGGCTTTTTCGAGCTCCAAAAAGGCTAGCGAGCTTGATGTGTCGAAATAGACATTGTCGAAGACGGGGATTGACATAACCTCGTCCCAACGACGGTAGCCGCCAAAGTGCGCGCCTATGATTGTCAGGTTGGGAAATTGTCGCGCAATAACAGCAAGGCGGCCAGGCGACGAGAAATCGAGACGGCTGTCGCCCATGTGCAGCAGCAGAGCCAGGCTGCGGTCGGCAATGGCGCGGTAGATTGGCATCATTTTCGGGTCGTCGATGTAGAAACCCTGCATGTCGTGATGAAATTTGATGCCTTTAAGTCCGAGGCTCACAACGCGGTCCAGCTCCTCCTCGTAATCCTCAAAGTCACGATGCATGGTGCCAAAACCCACAAACTCCTGGTGCAGTTTGCACTCGTTACTTATATAGGTGTTAATTGTCGGCACGTTGTGCGGTTTGAGCGCGGGTGAGCAGACAAGACATTTACATGCGCCGACGGCTTTTTCGTGTTCTATCAGGTTGTTGCTTGTGGCATCGGTGTGCGGCATAATGTTGTACCAGTTGCCAACCGATACCGATGCTTTTGCCGCCAAAGCGTCAGGAAATATATGTGCGTGTGCGTCAATAAGTTGCATTTTGCGATGTTGTTTTTTTAGGTGCAAAAATGTTACAAAAACAGTGCCACTTTGAATGGCTGACGGACTGAGTTGCAATTATTTGATTTGCAGAAGAAAAATTAATTAATACATTTGTAACGTTTTTGTGAGGTAGACAATTTCAGGGGATTAAAAGTCCCCTGTTTTATTGCAATACTATGATAGACAAGAAAATAATTGAGAAAATTGTAACTGACCGCATAGCCGGAACCGACTTGTTTCTAGTTGAGGTGAAGGTTGATACTCAGAACAACATCACCGTTATACTCGATTCGTCCGAGGGAATATCGGTTGACGCTTGCGTGCTTATTAGTCAGTACATCGAGTCGCAGCTGAACCGCGACGAGGAGGATTTCGCACTTGAGGTGTCGAGTCCGGGAATTGGCCAGCCGCTGAAAGTGTTGCCGCAATACAAGAAAATACTAAATGGCACAGTTGAAGTTCTGTTCAGCAACGGGCTTAAAATCAACGGCATACTTCGCGATGCCGGCGATGAGGGCATCCTTCTCGAATATGAGACAAAAGAGAAACCCGAAGGCGCTAAAAGACCAGTCAAGGTGGTAAAAACCGAACCTTTCAAATTCAGTGAGATAAAAACAGTGAAAGAAACAATAATATTTTAAAAATCAGAAAAAATGAACCTTACCGACACATTTTCAGAATTTAAGGAACTGAAAAACATCGACCGCCCCACAATGATGAGGGTTTTGGAAGACGTATTCCGTAGCACATTGGTGAAACAATACGGCACCGATGAGAATTTTGACATAATCATCAATATCGACAAAGGTGACTTTGAAATATGGCGCAACCGCGAAGTGGTTGAGGACGACAAACTTACAGACCCGAACAAGGAAATTTCGCTCACCGAGGCAAAGAAAATCGATGAGGACTACGAAGTGGGCGAGGAAGTGTCGGACGAGGTTAAAATGGTTGACTTCGGGCGCCGTGCCATTCTCACTCTGCGCCAGAATCTGACATCGCGCATTCTCGACCTTGAGAAAGACCAGCTCTATGCCAAATACAAAGACCGCATAGGCGAGATTGTGACTGGTGAGGTTTACCAGGTTTGGAAGAAAGAGATAATGATTATCGATGACGAAGGCAACGAGCTGATTATGCCGAAAACCGAGCAGATTCCGAACGACTATTTCCGCAAGGGCGACACTGTCCGTGCTGCCGTTGTTCGCGTGGAGATGCGCAACGCCACTCCGCTTGTCATCCTTTCGCGCACAAGCCCGATTTTCCTCGAGCGTCTGTTCGAGCTTGAAGTTCCCGAAATCTTCGACGGACTTATCACTATCAAAAACATCAAACGCATCCCCGGTGAGCGCGCCAAAGTGGCCGTTGAGTCGTATGACGAGCGCATCGACCCGGTAGGAGCTTGCGTTGGTATGAAGGGTGCACGTATCCACGGCATTGTCCGTGAGTTGCGCAACGAGAACATCGATGTAATCAACTACACCAACAACGTGTCGCTCTACATCGCGCGCGCACTCAGTCCTGCCAAGGTATCACAAATCAAGATTAACGATGAGACCAAGAAAGCCGATGTCTATCTGCAGCCCGACCAAGTGTCGCTGGCCATAGGCAAGGGCGGCTCAAACATCAAACTTGCAAGTCAACTTACTGGTTATGAGATTGACGTATATCGCGAATCGAATAATGAGGAGGATGTTGACCTTGAAGAATTTGCTGACGAAATAGACGGCTGGGTACTTGACACCCTCAAAGCTATTGGCTGCGACACCGCCAAGAGTGTTCTGGAAATTCCGGCCGACGAGCTTGCACATCGTACTGACCTTGAGGAGAGTACAATCAACGATGTGCTTCGTATTCTGAAAGCTGAATTTGAATAAATATCGGCATAAAAAGGAGAAAACAGACTTTATCAGGAAAATTAAAGTATAGCAAATGAGCGATTACAAACCATTGAGATTAAATAAGATAGCGCGCGACTTAAGCGTAGGCATCAACACAATAACCGAATTTTTGAGCAAAAAGGGTATTGCTGTTGACGAAGGCCCCAACACCAAAATCGAGTACGATGTCTATCAGATGCTGTTGAAGGAATACAGCGGCGACATGAAAGCGAAGGAGGAATCGGCAAAAATCGAACTCAACGCAATGCGTGCCAAAAAGGAGTCGATATATGCCGACGACGAGTTTGCCGAGCCTGAAAAGTCTGCCGAAGAGGAGCAACAGATATTCGAGACTCCCAAAAAGGAGTTGAAGGTGAATGTTGTGGGTAAAATCGACCTGAACAAGAAAAAGGAGGAGAAAGCAAAAAATCAAGGTAAGCAAGAACCTGAGCCTCAGCCAAAAGTTCAAGAGGAGCCAAAGCCTAGAGTCGAGCCGAAACCCGAGCCTGAGCTTATCAAGACTAAAGTTGAGCCGGTTAAAGACGTCAAGATTCTTGGACAGATTGACCTTGACAAGCTGAACACCAAAACCCGCCCCGACAAGAAAAGCAAGGAGGAGCGTGCCCGCGAGCGCAAGGAGCACGAGTTGCAAATGAAAAAGCAGCAAGCAGCGCAGAAGCAACAGGCTCAAAGCGGAAATAGTAGCAAACAGGCCAAGCCAGAGCATATCGACACCAAGGTTGAGAAACTGCAAGGTCCCAAGGTCGTTGATAAGATTGACCTGACTGACCCAAGGTTTACCAATCCGACAAGCGAGGCCGGAGGAAAGCGTCGCGAGAAACGCAAACGCATACAGAAAGACCGTGTCGATGTAAACGACAAACAAATATCGAAGAGCGACAAGCATCAGAAAGGTTCGAAATTCCTGAAGAAGGAAGTGAACGATGAGGATGTGCAAAAGCAAGTAAAAGAGACACTTGCGCGCTTGCAGAGCAAAGGTCACAAAACCACAACGGCAAAGCACAACCGCGACAAACGTGAGAATGTGCGTCAGCGTTCTGCTGAGGAAATGGAGCGTCAGGAAGCCGAGAAAATGGTATTGAAAGTTACCGAGTTTGTGTCGGTCAACGAGCTTGCAACCATGATGAATGTTCAGGTGAACGAGGTTATCTCAACTTGCTTCAACCTTGGTTTGTTTGTGTCAATCAACCAGCGGCTCGATGCCGAGACAATGGCCTTGGTTGCCGACGAATTCGGTTATAAGATGCAGTTTGTTAGCGCCGACTTGCTTGACACCATATCCGAGGAGGAGGATTCGGAGGAAGATTTGGCTCCGCGTCCGCCTATCATCACAGTCATGGGTCACGTCGACCATGGTAAGACATCGTTGCTCGACCACATCCGCAACGCCAACGTTATTGCAGGTGAGGCCGGTGGTATCACCCAGCACATTGGTGCCTACAGCGTAGTGCTGAAAAACGGAAAGACTATCACGTTCCTCGACACTCCGGGTCACGAGGCATTTACCGCCATGCGTGCCCGTGGTGCTCAAATTACTGATATTGTGATTATTGTGATTGCAGCCGACGACGCCATAATGCCGCAGACGGTTGAGGCCATAAGCCACGCACAGGCGGCTGGTGTTCCTATCATTTTTGCAATCAACAAGATAGATAAACCAGGAGCAAATCCTGACAAGATAAAGGAAGCATTGGCCAATATGAACCTTTTGGTTGAGGAGTGGGGCGGCAAATATCAGTCGCAGGACATTTCGGCCAAGAAGGGTATCAACGTTGCCGAGTTGCTCGACAAGGTTCTTTTGGAAGCCGAATTGCTTGATTTGAAGGCAAATCCGAACAAGTTAGCTTCGGGTACGGTAATTGAATCGGCTTTGGATAAGGGCCGAGGCTACGTTACCACAGTGCTTGTGCAGAACGGCACACTGAAAGTTGGCGATATTGTTCTTGCCGGTAGCTTCACTGGTCACGTAAAGGCCATGTACAACGAGCGTAACGGCAAGATTGACAAGGCAGGGCCTTCGACACCGGCACTGATTCTCGGTTTGAACGGAGCACCGCAGGCTGGCGACAAATTCAACGTTGTTAGCAGCGACAAAGAAGCCCGCGACATTGCCAACCGCCGTTTGCAGCTGCAGCGCGAGCAGGGCTTGCGTACACAAAAGCACCTTACATTGGCCGAGGTTGGACGCCGCAAAGCCATTGGCGACTTCCACGAGCTCAACATCATTGTCAAAGCCGACGTTGACGGTTCGGCTGAGGCACTGCAGGATTCGCTTGTCAAACTCTCGACGCCCGAGATTCAAGTCAATGTCATCCACAAGGCCGTTGGTCAGATTTCGGAGTCCGATGTTACGCTGGCCGCCGCTTCCGATGCCATTATCATAGGTTTCCAGGTTCGTCCGTCAATGGATGCCCGCAAACTGGCCGAGCGCGAACAAGTCGATATCCGCTTGTACTCGATTATTTATGATGCAATCAACGAGGTGAAAGACGCTATGGAAGGCATGCTTTCGCCTGAAATCAAAGAGGAGATTATCGGAACGGTTGAGATTCGCGAGGTCTTCAAGATTTCGAAGGTTGGCTCGGTTGCAGGCTGCTTCGTCCGCGACGGAAAAGTGAAACGCACCTCGAAAGTGCGTGTCATCCGCGACGGCATTGTGGTTTATACCGGCGAACTGGGCTCGCTTAAGCGTTTCAAAGACGACGCCAAAGAGGTGCTCACCGGAATGGAGTGCGGTCTTAACATCGATAAATACAACGACATCAAGGTCGGCGACATTATCGAGGTTTATGAGGAGACTGAGGTAAAACGTACATTATAAGCAAAATAAGCACAACGAAAAGGGGCACGGATAGTGCCTCTTTTTTTTGAGAATAAGAGTTTTATGGCAACCGATTGTCCGCAAATCGATATCGAGAAAATCATCAGTTCAAAGAATCCGAAACTGCTTAAGTTCATTCCTAAATTCTTGATGAACAAGGTGAAACGGACTCTGCATATCGATGAGATAAATTGGTTTTTGCGCGAAAACAAAGATGCGGGGCCTTATGAGTTTGTCGATGCCGGGCTGAAGATGTTTGGCGCACGGATAAAAGTTGAAGGTGTTGAGAATATCCCTGCCGATGCCAAACGGTTGATTTTCATATCGAATCATCCGCTTGGCGGGCTTGACGGACTGGTTTTCACAAGTGTTGTCTATCACCATTTTGGAGAGGTGTTTTTCCCGGTCAACGATTTGTTGCTCAATCTGCCTAATATGAAGGGCGTATTTCTGCCAATCAACAAGCATGGCCGCCAGTCGCGTGAGGGTGTGGAGGCTATCGACAGAGCGTATGCCGGCGATAAGCATGTCCTATATTTCCCAGCCGGATTGTGCTCGCGAAAAATCAAAGGGAAGATAACCGACCTTGAGTGGAAACGTAACTTCCTTACACAAGCTGTTAAATATCAGCGCGATGTGGTGCCAGTACATATCACAGGCGAAAATTCGAAATTCTTCTACAATCTTGCCAACATCCGTAAGAAACTGCATATCAAGGCCAATCTGGAAATGTTTTTCCTAATTGACGAAATGTATAACCAATACGACCGCGATATTACCATAACGTTCGGGAAACCTGTCGGTTGGCAAACATTCGACAAGAGCCGCAAACCCCAAGAATGGGTGCAAATGCTTAGAGAGAGTTCGTATTTATTAGAATCCGGACAAGAATAAACTTGGCTATTTTTCGCCAATTTTGTTGCACGAAAAGTTTTTTGGAAGATAATTATGGAAAATATTATCGAACCGATAGATAAGAAGTTGATATTGAGCGAGCTGACTCCCGATAAGTTTGTCCGCAAAACAAATTTCGGCGACAACAAGATATACATCTTCAAGCATTTTGACTCGCCAAATCTGCTTCGTGAAGTAGGTCGTCTGCGTGAGTTCACATTCCGTAACGCTGGTGGCGGCACAGGTTTGGCTTGCGACATTGACGAATACGACACAGCAGAAAAGCCTTACAGTCAGCTCATTGTTTGGGACCCACGCAAGCAGGAGATTCTGGGCGGATATCGGTTTATTACAGGAAACGATGCTCCAACTGATGCTGAAGGCAATCCGGTTCTGGCCACATCGCAGCTGTTCTATTATTCCGACGAGTTTAAAAAGAATTACCTGCCATATATAATAGAGCTTGGACGCTCGTTTGTTGTTCCTGAGAATCAGGCTATTGGTGACGGTCGTCGCAGCCTATACACACTAGACAACCTTTGGGACGGACTCGGCACTTTGATTGTCGATTATCCTAAAGCCCGATATTTCTTTGGAAAAGTAACAATGTATCGCCATTACAATCAGGAGGCGCGTAATTTTCTGCTCTATTTCATGAATTTGTATTTCGGTGGAAACGAGAGTCTTATGCATCTTCTCAACCCTCTCGACTTGCATTTCAATCTTGAACAGTTGCAGGCGGCCTTCAAGGGCAACGACTACAAGGAAGATTATCGCACATTGTCGCGCGAGGTGCGTGCCCGTGGCGAGCGCATTCCGCCGCTTATCAACTCCTATATGAGCCTTTCATCGACGCTTAAGGTGTTCGGTACCAGCCTGAATCCCTATTTTGGCGATGTTGAGGAAACAGGAATAATGGTAACCATTGCTGACATCTACAAGGAAAAATCGGAAAGGCACGTGGCTACTTACTTGGCAACGAAAAAATAGCAACAGAGTTGTTCTTTGCTGGATTTTATTCGTTATTCTCTACGGCATTACTCTTTCTCATCGACTCCATATCGGTATAGTATTTTTCGGGTTAGAACTATACCGATTGAACGTTTCATTAGCAAAAAATAATGCTTTTTAATAACTTGCCGCCAATATCGCAATTGTTGGCAGCAAACTCTTTTGGATTTCTAAAGATTTGTTAATCAAATAATTGCTGGTATATAAATTTAAAACATCGAACTATGTTTTCAGGAATTGTTGAAGAGTTTGCCGAAGTTGTCGGCATTGAGAAAGACCAGGAGAATCTTCATTTTACGCTGAAGTGCACGTTTGTTAATGAGTTGAAAATCGATCAGAGCGTGGCGCACAACGGCGTTTGCCTGACGGTGGTGCGCATCAAGGACGGAACCTACACCGTGACGGCCATGAAGGAAACGCTCGATTGTTCGAACCTGGGTTTGCTGAAGGTTGGCGACAAGGTGAACGTTGAACGCTCAATGCTGATGAACGGCCGATTGGACGGCCACATTGTGCAAGGTCACGTGGACAAGACAGCTCGCTGCACAAAAGTTGAGGATGCCGAGGGAAGCCATGTTTTCACCTTCGAGTACGACTTTGACAAGGAAATGGCATCGCGCGGTTATCTGACTGTGGATAAGGGCTCTGTGACGGTCAATGGTGTCAGTCTGACTGTTTGCCGCCCGACACGCAACTCATTCCAAGTCTGCATCATTCCTTATACTTTCGACAACACCAACTTCCACACCATCAAGGTTGGAACGGTTGTCAATCTAGAGTTCGACATCATCGGAAAATACATTGCGCAAATCACAAAACTGTCGCAGGAATAGAAAGACTAGGTGCGCTGTTTCTTTCATAAAAGATTCACCGATTAAACAACAGAAAAATGGACATTGTCAACTTGTCGTTTACTGACAAACGTTTTGATACTCATTCTATTACGATAGGAAATCTGCAAATGGGCGGCACCAATTCCATTCGTGTGCAATCAATGGCCAACACGCCAACGCACGATGTGGAAGCGTCTATCCGTCAGGCAATAGAGATTTTCGACGCAGGCGCCGAACTTGTAAGGTTCACGGCGGTGGATGAGAAAGACGCCTATGCCCTGCGTGACATCAAAAACGGACTTGTGGCAAAAGGTTACACAAAACCCATTGTGGCCGACGTGCATTTCAATGCCAAACTGGCCGACATTGCAGCACAATTTGTTGACAAAGTGCGCATTAACCCTGGAAACTATCTTGAGAAACGCGCCACCTTCGCCACACTCGAATTCACTGACGATGAGTACCGCGCCGAACTCGAAAAACTTGACAGCCGGCTGCTGGAACTCATCAAAATTTGCCGTGAGCACCATACTGCACTGCGCATCGGCACCAACCACGGCTCACTTTCCGACCGCATAATGTCGCGCTACGGCGATACTCCCGAAGGTATGGTCGAGGCAACAATGGAATTTCTGCGCGTGTGCAAGAAATATGATTTTCAAGATGTTGCCGTTTCGCTCAAATCGAGCAACACAGTGGTTATGGTGCAGGCTTACCGCTTGCTTGTGAAGCAGATGAGCGCTGAGGCAATGAACTTTCCTGTCCATTTGGGTGTTACCGAAGCCGGCACAGGCTCCGACGGCATCATAAAATCGGCTGTGGGCATTGGCACTCTGCTGACCGACGGCATTGGCGACACCATCCGCGTATCGCTCACCGGAAGCCCCGCAGCCGAAATTGCCCCGGCAAAAATGCTTGCCGAACATTTCGCCAGCAGCAACAAGAACGTGAAAATCAACTACAACGAGCCTCTTGCACTCGACCCGTTCAAATTTAGCAAACGCGACACCAGTCTCAATCCATCGTTCGACAACAAGAAGCCGCTGGTAATCTGCGACTTGCCCGACCTTTCGATGGAGACACTCAAATCGCTCGGCATCAGTTTCGACTTGAACACAATGACCATCAGCGGCAGCAATCAATCGCCTGACGTTCTGTATTTTGGCGCGCCCGAAATGGATTTGCCCGACTTCAAGACTAAAAACATCTCGCTTTTAATCGATTACAAAGTTTGGATAAAAGACAGCAATTTTGAACCGCTTTACGGCTTAAACACATATTTATCAGCAAAATACAAATCGGGCAAGCGCAACTGGGTGATGGTGAGCCTGAACACTCTAACACCCGAAGCAATGGCCGTGCTGAAAGCCGACCCAACGGTGGTGCTCATCGCTTGCTCAATGTGCGTGAACCAAGCTGCAGAGCAACGTGCCATCTTCAACACGCTGATTGCCAACGGCGTAAATCTGCCTGTTGTGTTGAGTAGCATATACAAAGAGCCAGATGTTGCCAAATTCCAACTGACAGCCGCCGCCGACAATGGTCTGTTCTTTATCGACGGATTGGCCAACGGACTGTGGTTGAGCAATTTCGCGCCAACGCAAGTGAGCATTGTGAGCGAGACGGCCTTCACTATTCTGCAATCGGCGCGCGCACGCTACACCAAAACCGAATACATTGCCTGCCCGTCGTGCGGCCGCACGTTGTATGACATCGAAAAAGGCCTTGCCGAAGTGAAAAAGGTTACACAGCATCTAACCGGGCTAAAGATTGCCGTTATGGGCTGCATTGTTAACGGCCCTGGCGAAATGGCCGACGCCGACTACGGATATATGGGCGCGGGCCCCGGCAAGGTGAATCTTTATAAAGGCAAAACGCTTGTGAAACGTGGTGTGAATGAGGCCGTTGCGCCACAGGAACTGCTGAAGATGATTGAGGAGGAACACCACGGCGAGTCTGTCAAGGCATAACAGGCCGATTTGCATGCATTTCTAAATATTGTCATCAGATAATATTGCCATAGGTGATTATTAACAGACAGCCATTAAAAATGGCACAACAAATTGATAAAACCATTATACTTGCCACAACAATTGACCAAGAAATGAATTTTACTGGCAAGTTTAATAGCAGTGTTTTTTGTGCGCAAGGGTTTACGTACACCTTATTTTTATGTAGAATATTCATTAATAATTAAATACATTTAATATCATGAAAAAAATTTTATCGGTTTTATTTAGCGTTTTGCTTGCCGCGCAGGCGTGGGCGGCAAACTATGACTTTATGGTTCAAAGCCAAAATGGCCAAAATTTGTTTTACAGTATTACAAATGCCACAAATTTGACGGTGATGCTCGTTTCCGAAAATAGCTCTACAACGGTAGGTACCCCGTACTATTATGGTTCAAATATTCCAACCGGCAATGTGGTGATTCCCCAAACAGTAAAAAATCCTAATGATAACAAGACATATACCGTTAAATCAATTGCATCGAGCACGTTCGCTTATTGTAGTGATATCACATCTTTAACCATTCCTGCATCTATAACGGAAATACCATCTACTACTACGTGGCTTAACGACTGCTCATCGCTAACAACGATTACTGTCGCAACCGATAATCCAAACTATTCATCGCAGAACGGTGTGTTATATAATAAGGATAAAACCGCATTGCTGCTTTGTCCTCGTGGCAAAACGGGGGCATATACTATCCCCAACACTGTTACAAGCATTAGCGAACGAGCGTTCTATCAATGTGGCGGCCTGACATCTGTCACCTTTGCCACGCCAAGTTTGGTTGCAAGCATTGGTGACTATGCGTTCTATCAATGCACCAATCTCTCAACAATCTCCATTCCTAATACGGTTACGAGCATTGGCGCTCGTGCGTTATATCAATGTAGCGGTCTGACATCTGTCACCTTTGCCACACCAAGTTCGGTTACAAACATTGGTGACTATGCGTTCTATAAATGCACCAACCTCTCAACAATCACCATCCCTAATTCGGTTGCAAGCATCGGAGAGGGTGTTTTCTCTGTATGCACCAGCTTGACAAGTATAAACGTGGAAAGCAATAACACGACATATACATCCGAAAACGGCATTCTTTTCAACAAGGCAAAAACCGAATTGATATGTTACCCCGCCGGCAAAACAGGATCATATTCCATTCCCAGTTCGGTTTCAAGCATTGGATCACGAGCATTCCATAGTTGCAGTGGTTTGACATCTGTAACCATTCCTAATTCGATAACAAACATTGGCGAACGTGCGTTCTATGATTGCAGTGGGATAACATCTATAACCATTCCTAATTCGGTTACGAGCATTGGTGTCTATGCGTTCTATCAATGTAGCGGTCTGACATCTGTCACCTTTGCCACGCCAACTTCGGTAACAAACATTAGCGATTATATGTTCTATGGGTGTTCAGGCTTGACTTCAATTACCATTCCCAACACCGTTACAAGCATCGGCAACTATGCGTTCCAAAATTGCAGTGGTCTGACATCAGTCTCTATTCCCAATTCGGTTACAAGTATTGGCAACTATGCGTTCAGAAATTGCACCAACTTGAATTCTGTCTCTATTCCCAATACAGTTACAAGCTTCGGCCTCAATGTTTTTGATGGTTGCTCTTCGTTGAATTACAACACTACTTACGGCAATTGCAAGTATTTGGGTAATAGCGACAATCCATACGTTGTTTTGATAAAAGCAACAGGAACAGACATAACATCGTGCACTATACACGAAAACTGCAAGATTATAAATAGTTCTGCATTCAATGGTTGCAGCAGTCTGGCATCTATCACAATTCCTAATTCGGTTACAAGCATCGGCTCCAGTGCATTCTATGGTTGCAGCAGCCTGGCATCTATCACAATTCCTAATTTGGTTACAAGCATCGGTTCCAGTGCGTTCTATAATTGCAGTAACCTGAAATCTATCAACATTCCTAATGGTGTTACAAGCATCGGCAACTATGCGTTCTACAACTGCACCGCCCTGACAACAGTCACCTTTGCCACACCAAGTTCGGTTACAAGCATCGGCTACGATGCGTTCTACCAATGCAGCAAACTAAAATCTATCACCATTCCTAATTTAGTTACAAGCATTGGCTCCAGTACGTTTAGAGGTTGCAGCAGCATGGAAACATTCTCCTTTGCCTCACCAAGTTCGGTCACAAAAATCGACAATGGGGCGTTCTATGAATGCAGCAGTCTGACATCAATCACCATCCCTAATTCGGTTACAAGCATTGGCATATATGTATTCAGTAAGTGCACCAACATGACAAGCATAAGCGTGGAAGACGGCAATCCGGCATTTACATCCGAAAATGGGGTTCTTTTCAATAAGGATAAAACCAAACTGGTTTGTTACCCTGACGGTAAAACAGAAACGGCGTATAAAATTCCCAATTCGGTTACAAGCATTGGTGGATATGCGTTCGCTTACTGCAGTAGTAGTCTGACAACAGTCTCCATTCCTAATTCGGTTACAGACCTTGAAAGTTATGCGTTCGACGAATGCAGCGGTTTGAGAACTATCACCATTCCCAACTCAGTTACGAGCATGAATTACTATGCTATCCGTGATTGCGGCAATCTCACTTTATATTGTCAAGCAGAATTCCGACCTCAAGGGTGGAGTACTAGTTGGAACTTTAGCAACAGACCTGTGAAATGGGGTTGCAAAGTTGTGAGTGTAGAAACCAACAATGAGGAATATGGAACAGTATCGGCATCGGGAACCAATATTGCTGCAACTGGTAGCGATGGCTCACTGTGGTACTTGTCGGAAACAACCAACGGAACAGCATCACTGACAGCCGAACCGGCAGAGCATTACGCCTTTTTGAACTGGAATGACGGAAATACCGCGAATCCACGCAACTTTACTGTTACCGAGAGCAAAAATTACACCGCCAATTTCGCGCGTATGCACACAGTTACTGTGAACGCCGAGCACGGAACCGTGACAGGTGATGGAGAATATACTACAGGCTCAACCGCAACATTAACCGTAAATCCGAGCACAGGTTATACATTTGTGGGCTGGGCAGACAATAATAACGCACCAAACCCTCGCACTGTAACCGTAACCGGTAATATGGCTTTTACGGCCATAATTGAACCCATTATCTACAACATAACAGCAAACGCATCTGACGGTGGCACTGTTAGCGGCGGCGGTTCATACGCTTATGGAACAACAGCCACACTCACCGCCACACCTGCCAATCATTATTACTTCGATTATTGGAACGACAACAACAGCGTGGTTAACCCTCGCACTGTAGATGTTACCGGCAATGCCGAATACACCGCCACATTTACATACGGCGTACTGATTAATGCTTATGGCGAAAATGGCACAGTTGAAGGCAAGGGTACATATAGGCCTGGCACCATTGTTAGTTTGAAAGCCATACCCAACAGAGGTTATTATTTCGACCACTGGGATATTGACGATGGAATTGAAGACAATCCTTATAACGTGCAGGCACCAGCACCCACAAATGATCTTGAAAGAATTACATTCGTTGCTGTGTTCTATCCGGGCAAAACCATAACGGTTAACACCGAGCATGGTACAATTGATGGCGCTGGTGGCCACCGGCCAGGCTCAACAGTCACTCTCACCGCCATACCCGACGAAGGATACCACTTTGTGTCGTGGGGCGATGGTGAGCTATCGGCAACACGCGAAGTAACTGTTGACGATGATATTGAATTGTCGGCCACATTCGAGATAAATACTTACACGGTTACAGTAACTGCCAACAATGGCAGCGTTACTGGCGGCGGCACATACACTCATGGTCAGACAGCCACTCTCACTGCCACACCACAAAACAACCATTACTATTTTGTTGGGTGGAGCAATGGTAGCACTGTCAATCCGCTCGACACAACAATCACGGGGAATGTTGTCATTACAGCAACCTTTGCCGAGGGCTTCATACTCACCCTCAACGCGGGCATTGGCTCCATCAGCGGAGCTGAAAGCGGAACATACGCCGCGGGTTCGGTATTCAATATTGAAGCAGTTGCCGAGGAAGGCCGCCAATTCATCAAATGGAGCGACGATGTTACTACAGCCAGCCGTACCATTACTCTTACCGCTGATACAACCATTTCGGCCATCTTCGAGTACTACACCTATACCGTCACCAAAAAAAGCGGTATCAGGAACGGCAATATAACCATCTCGGGTCATGCCAACGAGGATGGCACATATAATTGGGGCACATCTGTCAAACTGACTGCAAAGCCGTCGTCGGGCTACCATTTTGTTAAATGGAGCGACAACAAAAAGAACAATCCCCGCTCTATCAGCGTCACCGAAAACATTGAGATCTCGGCAGTGTTCGAAGAGCACACAATTGTAACCGACAAGGCTGTGGATCCTACATGCACAATAAACGGTAAGACCAAAGGCTCGCATTGCGAAGTTTGCGAAGAGGTGATTGAGGAACAGACATCGATTCCGGCCTTAGGACACGATTTTGGCGAGTACGTCTATAACAACGATGCCACCACTTATGCCGACGGCACCGAAACGGCAACATGCCAGCGCGAAGGCTGCGATGAAACCGACACTCGCGTTGCCGAAGGAACAAAACTGTCTGCAACCGCTGTCAGCGAATCTGCTGCCGCTCTTAACATCTACGCCCACGGCAATACCATTATTATTGAAAACGCCACGGAAGATATACTTGTTTATGATGCAATGGGTAAATTGGTGGGTAAAGACGTTGCACGCAACATCTCTGCAATAACCGTCAACGGCACTGGAATTTACATTGTAAAAACTGGCGGCATGGTGAAACGTGTGATGGTGAATTGATGAATTAGTAAAATATTGATTGTTTGGTAGAGACGATGTATCCATCGTCTCTACTTGTTTTATGGAATTTGGATGTGTAAATAATTATTCTCGTTTTTCTGTAACATTGCACAACATTAGCAGTCTATATGCTGTGTGATTTAAAATAAAAAATGTTCGACAGAGAGTTATATAAGGAAATATGGCAGGCCATCAGTAAGAACAAGACACGCTCGATTTTGACGGCGTTTGGTGTGTTCTGGGGGCTTTTAATGCTGATAACCCTTGCCGGAGCAGGCAACGGTCTGCAAAACGGCATTGAGGCGCAGTTTAGTGGAAACGCCAAAAACACAACCATTCTGTTTACAAGCTACACCACCATTCCCTACGGAGGGTTCCGCCGCAATCATTGGTGGAACTTCAAGAACAGCGATGTTGAGGCTCTCAACAGACAATACCCCGACCTTTACATTGTGCCGCGCAACACAAGATATGGTGACGCAGCCTCATACAACCTGCGCTCGTCGGAATGCTCGGTGGTGGGCGAGTATCCTGTTACCACAAATGTCGAATATTTGAAAATCAGTAAGGGCAGATACATCAACGACATGGATATCCGTGAACGGCGCAAAGTCTGCGTAATCGGACCGCGAGTGCGTGAAGATTTGTTTCCTAACGGCGAAGACCCCATTGGCAAGAATATCCGCGTGGGAGGATCCTACTACAAGGTGGTTGGCACCTACGATACAAATTCGAAAATACACATCAATTTTGATCCTGAAACAGCTGTGCGCTTGCCGTTTACAACAATGCAGCAGACATATAATATGGGCGATAACGTTCGTATGCTCATCGTTGGAGCTCCTGCCAACCGCCCAATCAACGATGTTGAGGAGGAAGTGATGCGCTTCATCCGCAGCCGCCACAAAGACGTGTCGCCCGATGACAACGAGGCACTTCAGCACTACAATCTATCCAAAAGATTCGGGCAGATAACCAATCTTTTTCTAGGTGTCGATCTGCTCATCTGGCTGGTTGGTTTGGGAACACTGCTGGCTGGCGTCATCGGCATCAGCAACATTATGCTGGTGATAGTTAAGGAGCGCACGCAGGAGATTGGTATCAAGCGCGCCATTGGAGCCACACCGGCAAGCATTATCCGTCAGATAATCACCGAATCAGTATTGATTACGGTCGTGGCCGGATATCTGGGACTGGTTTTAGGCGTGCTGATAAACGAAGGCCTGGGCGTCATTCTGTCGTCGAGCAGCGACAGCATCTTCCTCAACCCGGGTATCAATCTCAGTGTTGGTCTGTTATGTCTTGTCATACTGATTATATCGGGAGCATGCGCCGGTCTTCTTCCCGCCATCAGAGCCGTGAAAATCAAGCCGATAGACGCAATCAGGGAGGAGTGATTTAAAATCATAAACGTAAACAGAACACAGAAAACGTGAACAGAATACAGAAAACGTGAACAAATGTTTAATTTTGCCGTTCATTTTGTGTTTTCGTATTTAGTTTGTGTTTAAGATATGCTGACGATAAAAGATTTACGGGCTTCGATTGACGGAAAGCCGATACTTAAGGGAATCAATCTGCACATCAACGCTGGCGAGATTCACGCCATAATGGGCCCCAACGGGTCGGGTAAAAGCACACTGTCGTCGGTTTTGACTGGCAACAGCCGTTTCACCGTCGATGGTGGTGAGGTGACGTTTATGGGCAAGAATCTGCTCGAACTGCCGCCCGAAGATCGTGCGCGCATGGGACTTTTTATGAGTTTCCAATATCCGGTTGAGATTCCTGGCGTTAGTATGGTCAATTTTATGCGCGCCGCAGTCAACGAGAAGCGCAAATTCAATGGTCTGCCGGCTCTTTCGGCTGCCGAATATCTGAAAATGATGCGCGAGAAGAGCCAGTTGGTCGAAATCGACTCTCGGCTGACCTCACGCTCTGTGAACGAGGGATTTTCGGGCGGTGAGAAAAAACGCAACGAGATATTCCAGATGGCAATGCTCGAGCCGCGCCTCTCAATCCTCGACGAAACCGATTCAGGCCTCGACATTGATGCTCTGCGCATTGTGGCCAGCGGTGTGAACAAACTCAAAACACCCGAAACATCGGCCATTGTCATAACCCACTATCAGCGATTACTCGACTACATTGTACCCGACGTGGTGCATGTACTATATA
>JAFZWI010000085.1 GCA_017617355.1 Salinivirgaceae bacterium
CGTGACAACTGGTCCTGTTACCGTGCCGCTGGTGCTGGCGCTGGGCCTTGGCATCGGCGGAGCACTCAACATTTCCGACGGCTTCGGCATTCTGGCAATGGCTTCGGCCTGGCCGATTATCACCGTGCTTGTGTTCGGAATTTTCACCCGACTGAAACAACGTAAAACCCTAAAGACCAATAACAATGAATGATAATATAGAAAACGGAAAGACGGGCCGTAACCGTGCGTTCTCGCCGTCGCGCACCGTCTGGCGGACGCAAATGGCCAAAGGTATCTACACACCGCACCGTGTGAGCCTTATAACCTGTATGATTAACAACGATTTAAGCGCATTGCTTCAGGATTTTCTGACTCAACTCGAGGTTGACGCCTACATTGAACAGGCCCGTAATGTGCGCGAACTTGTGAAACCGCTGCCGTTCGGCATTCCTGGCGATACGGTCAAGTTAAGAAGCACACCTTCAACCATTTTCCGTTTCACCGTGCCGCGCGAGAACGCCAAAGACACCATCGGTGCCATCATCGCCCTGGCGGGATTGAACGAGCCTGGCCGCGGAACCATCTTCTCGCAGGACCTTATGGAGTTCAGTAATCAGCCGCCGACCATCAATCTCGAATTTTTGGAAAGCAAAAAGGTTGAAAACGACGACGTTACGCTGCTGAACCACCTTTCGTATATGATTTGCGTTTTGTCGGAAAACGGCGCGGGCGACAGTCTGGCCAAAAACGCGCTCGACCTGGGCATCTGCGTGCCGCAGCTCACCAACGCCACTGGCAACGACATCCGCGACCAACTGGGGCTTATCCGCGTCACCATTCCGGCCGAGAAGGAGATTGTACATCTGATTATGCCCGAACAAGATTCGAGTAGCATTGCACAACTGCTGGCAGAACAAGCCAAACTCGACCGTCCGGGTCGTGGCTTCATCTACCAAACGCCTATCACTGTGGGACTTATCGATACCTATATGAAGATTGGCGGGCAGAAGTTCGCAGCGTCAATGGAGCAAGTGATTGCCGCCATCGACTCGCTCAAGGGCAACACCAACTGGCGCCGCCGCTTGGACGCCGACAATTCGGCCGACAACCGCAACGCCTGCGTGCATCCCGACAACTGCGAGGTGACCATCATTTCGGACGAGGACCGCATCGACGACCTGCGCGCCACCTGCCTGAGCGTGGGCGCAACGGGCGCAACCACAACGCGCATCACCCGCATATCGGGGCAAGGCGAACTCGGCAAGCAGTCGCTCGTGCGCAGTGCTGTGAGCATCCCCGCATCAATGGCCGACGCGGTGGTCGATTCACTGCTGCAAATCAGCACCATCGACAAGGAGAATGTTGACAAAATCAAAGTTCTTGACTCGCCGTCGACGTATGTGCGCTCATTGTAAGCAAGGAGCAAGTTTATAGTTAAAGCCGCCCGGGCAAACTCGGGCGGCTTTTTTTGTGCCTATAAAAAAAGCGCACCCGAAGGTGCGCCCACCATAATGGTTTGGTTAGTTGATTAATAAAAAAACTATTTGGGGAAATTATTCTTTAATTACTCTCGGATTATACTCAAATAACGACTGGTTTGCTCGAAGTTCGTTGACATTCAGATTGGAGCGTACTCCGCCCTTAGGATTTGCAAACATCACATAAAAAGGCTCAAGGTCTGGCACAACGTAGGTGAAGGAGGTGGCAGAAGGCGGCAATGGCTCAAATTCCATTAGAAATGTGAGAAAGTCACCCGAATAGCCGTCTACCCAAAACAATTCATCCAAAGGCAGATTACCACCGCCAGCCTGTTTGAGTTTGTAGCGGTTACCGCGGTTGTCTATAAGCATTGTTTCGGACCTTATGGCGTAGTATTCGCCCATTGAGTTTTGTTCGCGGGCAATGGCAATATAGGTTGCCTCGGGCGTGTTCCAAAGTGCCATTGTGCCATCTCTAAGGGGTTTAATAAGATGCGCGTCTTTGTAGTGCCGCCAGGTATCCCAGTTGTCTTTATTATATTTTTCTTCACTCTTACTTACAAGGGTTGGTGAAATTATATTCGGAACGTCGTCGTACTCTTTTTGGACTTTATTTTCTCGTGTTAAAAGGTGCTCAACTCCGCCATATTGAGACCATAATGGAACTGTATAGATTGACACGATTTTAGTGGTTTCAGAAAGTTTTGGAAAATAAATTTTGAAGTCGAGAACATCGCCTTTTTTAGCTATTACGCCAATATGCTTCCGCATACATTCTGGCTCTGTTCGCCTGATTCGATAATTAACACCTGTCCTTAAGTCAACAATGGCGGTTTCCTCCATTGCAAGGAAAAGGTTGGTTACAGTATCGGCTGGCATTGTGAAGAAACAGTGCATCACGGTTTCGTCGTTTTCAATAGCCAGCATCCAATTGATAACCACCAAATTAACATTCGTGTTATTAGGAGTTGCAGTTCTCATACCAGGAAACAAGGAGTCATAATAGTTGGGGCTGATGACAGGTGCTTTAACCCAGCAAGTGTCTTTCATCCAACTGTCTTTTTCGTTGTTTGGCCATCTAACGGATGTCGTTTGGCCTATAACATTATTTTCTTCATCCGTAATATATGTCGTAATCGTTGGCGGACTGACCGTCATACAACATCTGCTTTTGTAAAGAATAGTTTGGCTTTCTGACTGAGCCACAACGTTGGCGCAGAACAATGCCATAATGCTTAAAATTGTTATTTTCTTCATTTTAGTACGTATTTATGATTAGTAATATGTATTGTAGTTTGCAAACGTCAAGTCATTGTAGAACTGTTGGAAACAGTCTGATTTATATTCAATGTCAATAGGTGCGTGAACGCTGTAAATCATCACATTAGAATTGCCTATCTGCTCGGCTATCCAAAGATAGTTCAGCCCGTTTTGCACATCGTCGATAGTGAAGAACACCTGCTGTTCGGAGTTGTTGAAAATGTAACCCGGCGTGGTGTTGGAATAGTTGCTGGCCATCAGTACAAAAAGCCCGAGCACATCGTAATCTTCTTTGGCGGGAAAGACATAGAAAGACTCATCAAAAATGGTGTCGCTGGCGATTGAACACTCTGATTTTATTTTGTTTACGCCTTGAAATTCAGCCATTTTCAAAATAAACTCGTCCATTTTGGCTGGGTCGAGATAGGTGTCGTTGTTTTCAGGCTGGGTTTCGGCATAAGTCGGC
>JAFZWI010000086.1 GCA_017617355.1 Salinivirgaceae bacterium
CTGTTTTATTTCACCGTATATAACAATGATTGTTTTGGCGTGTTTAGGAGATACGGAAGAAATGCGTAAAAAGAAAATAATGGAAGAAGAGGAGTTGAGGCGTAAATATGCTAAACCTTGATTTCATTGCCTTTTTGAACTGTCGCAAAATTTGCGATAGTTGCGTAAAGTGAAAACCCCAAAGGGGTGAAATAATACAGGCAGGGGCGTAAGCCCCTGATTTGTCACGGAATAAGAAAGGAACCCCGAAGGGGTGGCATAACTAAATTGCCGTTTTGTGCCGCCCCGTCAGGGCTCAATTTGTATGTGGCGCGTTTGAGCAGTGGTTCACACCACTGCCTGTGATATGTCGTCCGTTTCGGACTAAAAATGAAAATTTAAAACGGGCAAAAAACTATAACTTTTACAAGTTTATGCCCGATATAATTTGAATAATATTACTCAAATTCCTGCAAATAGTTGAAAATCTGTGTGCGAAGTGGTGACAAATCGTCAGATACTATGCTCCAAAGTATATCCAACCTTATTTGGTGGTAGTCGTGCACAAGGATATGGCGAGTTTTTTCAATTTGCCGCCAATTAGTTTCGGTGTGAGATGATTTGAATTCGGCTGACAATTTGTAAACGGCTTCACCGATAATTTGCACATTATAGATAGTGGCGTGAACGCGCAAAGAGTCTGCGGCAAACTTATCAAAATCAAGACCTTGCGTATATTCAAGTGCCTTGTCAATGGCTTCCAGCATATGCTCAAGTCGGCCTTTGTCACGAATCGGCTCTCTCATAAATCAAAATTTTGTCGTTATTGACCGATTCTTGAGCAAACGGAAGTAATGTTCCATCTACCACAAGGTCAACATTTTTGTTAAGCAGGTCTTCCAAATCACAAATCATTCCAGCAAAGGCGAATCCCATTTTCGCACCATCTTGCAAACTGACAAGAATGTCAACGTCGCTGTCGGCACGCTCTTCGCCACGCGAGTATGAACCAAAAATCCAAGCCTTTGCTATTGGTTTGTTTTTGAAATAATTACGAATAATATTTACATCTTTCACATTCATACGAAAACAAAAATACAAAAAAATGTAAACAAGGCGGCAAATATTCGATTGGCATTTTGCAGTGGTTTACACCACTGCCTGTGTTATGTCGCCCGTTTCGGGCTCAAAATCAAAGCCTTATTTTTCGGTAACGATAATATCGAGTTTTTTTTGTATCATTGCAATCAAATAAACAGAGAATAAAATGTCATACAGCGAGTTAGCACAATTGGAACTAATGGATGCCTTGAACAGCATCACCACTGAAGCCGACTTGAACGAGTTCAAGGATATGGTGGCATTGTTTTTTGCGCAAAAGGCTCAAAAGGCTATTGATGAGTTGTGGGACAAAGGTGAAATTGACGAAAACACTATAAACCAGTGGGGCAACGAACATATGCGCACCCCTTACCGCTATGCGACGCATCGTTCTTGACACAAACTGCCGTTGCCATTAATGAAATTGCGAAGCAGATTATTAGTTGAAGAAAAAAAATCCCACTTAATAAAGAAACGCCAACCCGTTATGATTGGCGTTTCTTATGAGACATATTATCTTATATTGTTCTAATCAATAAGTGTATTTCAAATCACACACATATTTTGAAGTTACTATGTTTTTACCAGGCAGAGTGTATTCAATCTTCATTGGATAGTTGCCTTCAATCAAATTTGGTAAATAGTCGGTGTTAATCAGTTCTTCCGCGCCTTTGTTCCTTTCCTTAGCATTGATAAGTATATCTGTTAATTCCCGAAAATCAATATTAATATATTTACCGGCATTACAAGCAAACGCACCACCTTTTTTATGTTCAGCAAACACACCTGTTTCAACTTCTTCATCAGTGAGTAAATAATCATCAGATGCCCCAAGTGTATAGACATTTTTTGTGGGCGGAGTATAATTACCTGCAATCGACAGCACATCCTCATTCTCATAAATCAATGGTGCTATTTTCTCTTTGTACCATTGACAGTTATCATAATCCAAATTCAGCCGAAGCAAGCAATTGGTTTGTTGGTCATAATTGTAATCACAGAGGTCAAATGATTCCACAACTTCTGATAAATCTTCGAAATTCCAAACCAACTGATATACTGTACCTGTTACTTGTAAGGCAAAACCTGATTCCGAATACGAAATGTTACCCATCTTTTCAGGGAAAGTGTTGTATGAACTTGTTCTGAAATCAATAGCATAGATTTCGTATGGCACACTTGCATCGGTTTGCGAAGAATCTTTTGCAATGTTCACTACGGCAAGGTGATAAATCACATTGTTGTCGAAATGAAAGCCAGCAAATGAATAATCAATCTCGCCACGTCCGCAGCCGTTTGTCGCTGTTGTGTATGTAAAATCGAGGGTTGTTGTCTCGCCGCCAAAAGGTTTGATACGTATTTTTTGCTCATAGCCTTTTGTTTTGTATTCGTTGAGCAAGTATGAGTAGTCGAATTCGAGAATCATATAGGCCAGATTGGTTTCCTTTGGCAGGAAGTTTCTTTGTCTGTCAGCGGGATATGAGTACAAAATGTGTTTGGAGTTGAAAGACATTGGTCGGTTGCCTGCCGTAAATTCCGTAGTTATTTCTTTGATATATTCATTGCCATCAATGTCTTTGATTATTTGCCAAGCATGGTCACCATCCCAATATTCAACGCCATCATCGGCTATGACTTTTCGCCAATTAGTGACAACTTCCGTTTCAAATCTGACTTTTACATTTACCTTGTAACTTGCCCCATTCTCGTATGGCTCTTTAATATTGAAAACACAAGTCAGATTATCATCGCTTAAAGCATAATCGCCGTCCACTTTTGTGCCATCGGCCTTTACAACAATAAACTCTGCAATGGATGCTCGATAATATGAATTTATAACTGTATTTATCGGCTCGTTGAAAACAACTTGCGGTTTATCAAACACATCAACAGAAGTTGACTTGTCTGCGGGTGAGATATTGTCGAAAACCCCATCAAGGAAACAATTGTTTAACCGTTCTATTACGTAATTTACAGAATCAATTTTATATTGATTTTCATCAAAAGTGTTACCAATATGTACCTCTTCTGGTTCGCAACCGGCAAAAGCGAAAGCTGCCAGCACTGTGGCAACCAAGCCTATTTTAGTTATTTTCTTCATTTTTAATATTTTAATTATTAGAAGCAGATTCTTTAATAAGAAACCTTAAGGCAAATATACAAATAAATGCGAGCAGGGCGGCAAATATTCGGTTGGCAATGTCACTTGTCATTTTTTCGACTGTCGCAAAAAATGCAACAGTTCATTAAAATCAGTTAGTAAGAAAATCTTACCTACTGAAGTGGTTTCCAAGTGGAACTAGTTCAACCCTAATGTCCGATTTTATTGGTGGTATATACGTGTTGTTCAGCCAACACCTAACACCCGATACCCAACACCAACTACTTATTATCCATAAACAACTTGATGCTGCATTCGGCAACTGTCTGTCCGTCAACGGTTGAGCGGGCGCTCATCAGTAGCACGTTCATCACTTCCGACACAATGCCGATTCGGGTTTCAATCATTTTGCCGACTTGCGGCAACGAGTTGATAGTCAGTTTTTTGATTTCGCCAATGTAGCCCAGCACAACCTTTTGCCCAGCCCCAATGGCGTTAAAACCAGCAAAAGCCGCAGCCGATTGAGCAATGTGCTCAATCAGCCCAGGCTCTGTAAGTTTGTTGTTTTTGCAGAAGATGTTGCCAGCCGATATTTCAAGCCCCGTTTCGGCCTCTGTTTCGGTTGCGCCGAAAAAGTGGCTGACCATCACAATCGGTGGACGTTGCGGAATGAGTTTGGCAATGTCATCACCTTGAAATAGTGCTTGTTTCATCAGTGGCGATGTTTTGCGGCGGTGCGTCCGCTATTTTTCCATTCTATCGAAAACAAAATCGTAGAGCAGACCGAAAGTCTTGACGCTTGCCAACTCTGTGCCCTTGATTTTCACACCGAATTCTTCCTCGATGAGAGCAACCATATCCACAAGGCTCAAACTGTCGAGATTGAGAGTCGATTTGATGTCGGCATCAGGTGTGATGACACTTTGTTCAACTTC
>JAFZWI010000087.1 GCA_017617355.1 Salinivirgaceae bacterium
CGACCCCGACATCCGCGGCTCGTACCGCGAAGTGAGCCGCATTTTCGGCACTGGCGAACCGGCTTTCAGCCGCGACCTGTCGGAAGCGTGGGCACGAATGGCGGTGCTCTTCCCCGAAATTGAACTGCCGAAAATCTACACACACCTGTCGGGCTTCAACCAAAGCATTGTGGCCGACTCGGGCATAATCAGCATCAGTCTCGACAAATATCTGGGCATAAATCACAAATACTACCAAATGCTGCGCACACCGGTCTATCTGCAACGCAACATGCACCCGCAAAAGGTGGCCACCGACGCCGTAATGGCCTTGTGTCTGACGGAATTTGAATATGCGCCGAAAGACGATAATATGATTTCGCAAATGCTCTACTATGGCAAGATTCACGTTCTGCTCGACGCACTGCTACCCAACGCCCCCGACACACTGCGTTGGGGCTACTCGCAGCAGCAACTCGACTGGTGCCACCGCAACGAACAGCCAATGTGGCTCTCTATGGTCGAAAAAGACGCGCTTTTCAGCACATCGATGAAGGAAATAACCCGAATGGTGTCACCTGCGCCGTTCACAGCATCGTTCTCGCAAAAATCGCCTGGCGGTGTCGGACAATGGATTGGATATCAGATTATTAAATCGTACCTAAAACACAATTCTCAAGTCACAATTCAGCAACTGATGCGCGAGAACGACTACCAAATGGTGCTGAATGCGTCAAGGTACAGGCCGTAACCCTCTTCACTCCTATCGATATGAAAATGAATGACAAACCTCGCCGTGAGGAACCCAAAGGAACATCGTACAGTGTCAAGAGGAATCAGACTGTGGAAGAATTTCTGGCGCACATAATGCAGGGCAAAAGCCGGACATCGATAAAACAGCTTCTGCAAAAAGGTGCAATCTCAGCGAACGGCCGGACAATCAGCCGGTTAGACGAAGAACTGACAGCCGGTGAGACACTCTTCATCGGGAAAAAACCAGAGCCGAAATTCCCGATGCCTAAAGGCTTGAGAATCATTTGGGAAGATAAATGGCTGATTGTTGTAAAAAAAGAAACCGGGCTGCTTACCGTTGGCAATGACGAAGACCGCAAACACACTGCCCAAGCCTATCTGAACGCCTATATGCAGTTCAAAGGCGAAGGCGAGTGCATTTTCATAGTCCACCGCATCGACCGCGACACTTCGGGAATACTGATTTTCGCAAAAAGCGAAGAGGTGCAGTACCGCCTCCGCACAACTTGGAACGAATCGGTACGGAGCCGCCGATACATCGCCATTATCGAAGGACACCTTGATAATCAGGAAGGTACAATTGACACTTGGATTGATGAGAACAAGTTTACGATGACAATGCACATCTGTGCAGAAGGAAAAGGCAAACGCGCCATAACGCACTATAAAGTACTGAAAACCATTGAAGGATACTCAATGCTTGCGCTTGAACTTGAAACCGGCCGCAAGAACCAGATTCGCATTCATATGAGCCACATTGGGCACCCAGTGGCCGGTGACGGCAAATACGGCGCCCAGACATCGCCCTGCGGACGACTCTGCCTGCACGCGCAACAAATTGAATTTGTGCATCCTATGACAAGAGAAGTTATGGAATTCACATCAGAAATTCCGTCGGAGTTCACTAAATTGTTCAAGGGGAAAGGTTAGTGGTAAGTGTTTAGCGTTTAGCGTTTAGTGTTTAGTGATTAATGATTAGTGAGTAATGTGTAATGACGCTGGTTGCTGAGTGAGATTTAGAACTTATCACTTGCAACTTATAACTTATAACGCCTACCCTATCAGCCGTTTAACAGCGACTTCGCATTCTCGCGAGCCTCGTTGGTGATATCCTTGCCGCTCAACATACGGGCAACCTCATCAACACGTTCACTGTCAGAAAGTTGCTCAACAAAAGTTTGAGTAGTTCCATTAACATCGCGTTTTACAACACGGTATTGAACATCGCCTTTTGCCGCAATTTGTGGCAGATGAGTAATTGTTATAACCTGCATATGTTCAGCCATTTGCGACATTAATTCCGCCATTTTGTGAGCAATATCACCCGAAACACCAGTATCAATCTCATCGAAAATAATGGTTGGCAGAGCAACCGATGCCGAAAGAATAGCTTTGATGCTGAGCATCAGTCTGCTAATCTCACCGCCCGATGCAATTTTCGAAATATTCTGCAACTCTCGGTTTCGGTTTGCAGTGAACATAAAATTGATGCAATCGCAACCAGTTGGTGTGAATTGTGAAGATTCTGAAATGTCGATTCTGAGTTGCGCGTTTGGCATTCCCAAACCTGTCAAATGGCTGCAAATCTCACGGCTAAGCGGCTCAAGCATTTTCGTTCTGCGCTCAGTTAGCTGTGAGGCAAGTCCCTTCAGGCGCTCAGTGGTTTCTGCCAGAAGTTTCTCGGCCTGCTCAATCCTCAACTCGTAGTTGCCCGACTTGCCAAGTTTACCTTCAAGTTCATTTTTAATTCTGACAAGTCCCTCAACATCAGCCACTTGATGCTTCTGCAATAAGCCATAAAGCTGGTCGAGTTTTGAACGCAGAAATTCCAGTCGTTCCGGCTGGTTCTCAAGCTGTTGGGCATCGTGTTCAATTTCCTGCGCAAAGTCTTTCATCTCAATTATCACCGACTCCAAACGTTGAAGATAATCGGCGGCCTTGGGGAAATAACGCTTGACCTGCTGCACTGTTTGCCGCAGTTGCGAAAGCTGCGAAAGCAAATTCTGCTCGCCGTCCTGAAGAAGATAGACTGCCGCATTAAGATTCTGCTGAATTTCAACCACATTCGACAAAGTCTGAAACTCATCCTCCATTTCCTGCTGATTGATTTTTTCTGGCGCGAATTCAGCTAACTGATTGTATTGAAACTGATTATAATCGTAATCAGCCGAAAGACGACGGGCTTCGTCCCGCAAAGTTTCCAATTCGGTCTGCTGCTTGCGGTAGTTGCGATAGGTTTCGGCATAATCATTCAATAAATCAGCATTTTTCGCAGCCGCATCCACAACCCGCAATTGGAACTGATTGTTGTTCAACTCCAAGTTTTCGTGTTGCGAATGAATATCGATAAGATATTGGCCTAAAGTCTTAAGATTGTTGACATTAACAGGTGTGTCATTCACAAATGCGCGTGATTTTCCGTTTGGCAACAACTCTCGACGGACAATTGTTTCATCCTGATAATCAAGGTCTAAATCGGCAAAAACCGATTCAAGTCTGTACGGTTTCACATTGAATGTTGCCTCAACAACGCATTTCTTTTCAGCATCGCCAATGGCCGAAGTATCGGCACGGTTGCCCACGGCCAACGCCAACGCGCCCAAAAGAATTGACTTTCCTGCTCCAGTTTCGCCGGTCAGAGTTGAAAAGCCCTCGTTAAAATCGACGGTCAACTGGTCAATCAGCGCATAATTCTGTATATGAAGCCGTAAAAGCATAATTTCTAATCAGTTACCAAAGATACTGTCATCCACACAACTCCGCCGGCAACTACTCCGAACAAACCGCTACGGAAACGCATACGTCCTACTGCAGCCTGCGCACCCGTTATATAGTATTCATCTTCAGACATATCCGGTTTTTGCTGTTTAAGCTTTGCAACCGATTTGCCCGTATTTGAGATAATGCCCAAATAGGCGAACGGGACAACCACTCCAACAGGAATACTGCCTGATACATTGCCTTTTATGTCGATTGTTGGAACGGCAGCCGCCCCCGCAACCGAAGCTACACCACCTGCAAAAGCTCCCCAACTGAACCCTTGACGGAAATCGGCCAAACCATTTAAATAATTCCGCATCTGGCTGACAGTCAGGTCTTCTTCATATTCCTGCGTATAAAACAATTGCTCTCCCCGACTATTGCTCACCGAAAAAATCTTACTTGCCGATTTCTTTTTCTGCTTGTTTTTCAATTGATAAGCAACTATTGTATCGCCTTTGGGCGTCGTTTTCACTTCCGCATTGCTGACAATCAAGCGTTTGCCACTCATAAGCATTATCGTGTCTTGAGCATCGACCTTAGCCGCAAAGAGCAACACGAATGTTAACAAACTGATAATCTGGTATTTCATATTGATATCCCGATTTATTTTACAAAGTTCAAATCTACAAAAAAAGCGATTTGAAGATTTGAAAGTCAATAACACAAAGTATTTTTCAATTTTTCGGTTTATTTTTAACAAAAAAGAAACGCAACAAATAATGGAGTATAAACAGTTCGTTTTCAATCCGATACAGGAAAACACCTACGTTGTTTACGACGAGACGCGTGAGGCGGTGATTATCGATGCCGGAAATTTCAACGAGCGCGAGAATGCTGCCTTAACAGATTTTATCAGCGGCAAAAACCTGATTGTCAAGGCGGTATTATGCACTCACTGCCATTGGGACCATATTTTCGGACTCGATTGGGTGGCGCAGCAGTACAAGCCGGAAATCTACTGCCACGCTGAAGACCTGCCGTGGATTGAGAATTTCAGCCACATCTGTATGAGTTACGGCTTTGGCGAGCGCAAGGCGCCCTACCCAACAAACTTCATTACCGACAGTCAGACCATTAAGTTTGGCAACACTGTGCTGACGGTGCTTCACACGCCCGGACACTCAGCTGGCGGTGTTTGTTTTTACTGCGAGACCGACAATGTGCTTTTCAGTGGCGACACTCTGTTTTTCAGTAGCATAGGCCGCGCCGACCTGCCTGGTGGCAGCGAGCCGCAACTCATCAGTTCAATACGCGACAAACTGCTCGCCCTACCCGACAGCACCGCTGTGCTGCCCGGCCACGGACTGCAAACATCAATCGGTTTTGAACGCATTAACAATCCTTATCTTCAGTAAGTTATGGAACAACATCCGACAAATCTGCTGACCGACCGTATGCTGGCCACTATTGGCCGAATGACTGCCGAAGCCGCACAGTTCGACAACCGCAACTCGATGCTGCAATATATTGCAAACACTATGGCCGAAGGCTTCGACTCGCCCGAAGGCATATTCGTTACAATTGTCTATAAAGGAACAAGTTACACAAACGGATTGCCCGCCGATTCGGCTGAACGCGAGTCGGTGCCGGTGATGGTTGCCGGTGAGGTGAAAGGTTCAATCAATGTATCGTGGCCGATGGCTCGCACAACCACCGACGCAGCTGACAACCAATATATTGAATGTGTTGCGGAAGTTATTGCAACGCAGACTGTACGATTGAAATATACAGAACTGAAATGGCAAAACCGCGAGCGCATGAAAGAGTTGGACGCCATTAACTACACCACACAGATTATCAAGCACGGACTGCCTATCGACGAGACTCTGCAGAACATCTGCAGTATGTTGCCGCGCGCTTGGCTGAACTCGGATTGGGCAGTGGCGCGCATCAAATTTCAAGACAAGCAGTACACGAGCCTGAATTTTACGGTGACGCAATGGGGTATGAACGAGCAATTTGCGACCATTGATAACAAAAAGGGCAGCATCGAGATTTACTATCTGCGCGATTTTGAGCAGGACGGCAAGCCGGTTTTCCTTCCCGAAGAGCGCAACCTGCTCGCCAACATTGCGCGACTCATCACTGGCTACCTTAACAGCTTCAAGGGCAGTGAAATAATCCTGCAAAAGGCCGTTATCGACGTGCAGCAGCACCGCACCGACCAGCTGCGCCGCTCGCTATCGAAAGAGCACAAGCCGCTTCAGCAGTACTTTAACCAGCAGATGATGGACAAGTACGTCTATCTGGATATGATGAAGTACAAAATCAAGCATATTCTCTTTGTATCAACACTTTACGACGCGTTCCTATTGGAAAACGACGATACGTTCTTCGAGAAGTTTATGGGCGAAATCTACCAGTACAGCCTGTTCTCGCTGCCGCGAATCACGGGTGTCTCGTCGGAAGAGGATGCGCTTGAGATTCTCGACACAACGCCTATCGACCTTGTGATTCTGATGGTCGGAATCGACCGCGAGTCGCCTATCGCCTTGAGCGCGAAAATCAAAGAGATGAACGATTCCATTCCCGTATATCTGCTTGTAAATAAAAAAGATGACGAGAAATATTTCAACTCGCTGATACCCACCATCACATCGGTCGACAAGATGTTTGTCTGGACAGGCGACACATCGATTATCTTCGCCATTGTCAAGTCGATAGAGGACAGCGTGAACGTGTCGAACGACACAAAAGTGGGCCTTGTGCGGGTGATTCTGCTCATCGAGGACTCGCCGTCGTACTACTCGCGCTACCTGCAGATTCTCTACTCGATAGTGTTCGACCAGGTGCAGAAACTGCTGCCCGAAGTCGAGAAGAACGAACTGAACAAAATCACAAAAATCCGTTCGAGACCGAAGATTCTGCACGCGCGCAACTACGAGGAAGCGATTGCTATCTTCAACAAATACAAGGACTTCCTGCTCTGCGTGGTTTCCGATGTTGAGTTCGAGTGGGGCGGCAAGCCCGACAAAGAGGCCGGTCTGAAGTTTGTGAAATATATGCGCGAACAGGTTTTCAGCGTGCCGGTGATTCTGCAATCATCAGAAGACGTGCAGATTGAGAACGCGGCTGACAACAAGATTTTCTTCATCAACAAAAACAGCGCGACGCTCTTCGAGGACCTGCGCCGCCACCTAATAAAATATCTCGGCTACGGTGATTTTCTGTTCCGCACCAAAGACGGCAAGGACATTGGCGTGGCCCACTCGCTGCGTGAGTTCGAGATGCTCATACACGATGTGCCGCAGGATTCGTTTGTGCGTCACGCCATTAAAAA
>JAFZWI010000088.1 GCA_017617355.1 Salinivirgaceae bacterium
ATGTAATACTTTTGGCATTGGCCATCAAGATTTTAGGCGCATCGTTCGGCGTTAGAACCATCTATAGCATTGCAATGATTACGCTTTTTGTCCGCATACTGCGCGGCGTGATAACCGAACCGATTGTCAATGAAGCGTTTATGGCTACAGTGATTGGTGGTGCCATTGGCGGTTTGGGCATCGGCATTGTGTTCATGCAGGGCGGAAGCACGGGCGGCACCGACATTATCGCAATGATAATCAACAAGTACCGCGACATTATGCCCGGCCGCGCCATAATGGTCTGCGATGCGTTGGTTGTGGCTTCGTCGTACTTCATTTTCAATAGTGTCGAGAAAATGGTTTACGGTTTTGTGGCGATGTTCACGCTCACATATTGCATTGACATTGTGCTTGTTGGTCGCAAACAATCGGTGCAGATGATGATTTTCTCGAAGCACTATGCCGAGATTGCCGATGCCATCACATCACAACTCGACCGCGGTGTAACCATTCTCGACGGTCAGGGCTGGTACTCGAAAAAGGAGATGAAAGTCATACTTTCGATTGTGAAAAAGACTCAGGTTCAGGCCGTTCACAAGATTGTCAAGCAAATCGACCCGCAGGCGTTCATCTCGCAAGAAGCCGTTATGAGCGTTTATGGCGAAGGGTTCGAGAAGATGAAGTGAGTTTTGCTGAAAGCGAGAGGCTTCTCAAGCCTTTTTGGAAAAAATCACGGCACATTTCGTTTATTTCAGTTTGTGTTGTATCTTTGCACCGTTGTGGAAAGATTTGAGTTGATTGCAACCACAGAAAAAAATGCTAAAGCACGCTTTTCATTGCAACCGCCCTGTTTTTCCCAAAAATAGTTTATAATCAAAATAATACAGATATGGGATATTTATTCACATCAGAATCGGTGTCTGAAGGACATCCAGACAAGGTGGCTGACCAGATTTCAGACGCGCTTGTCGACCAGTTTTTAGCTTTCGACCCAGCTTCGAAAGTGGCTTGCGAGACTCTTGTAACAACAGGTCAGGTTATTTTGGCAGGAGAGGTTCGCTCTGAGGCTTACGTTGATGTTCAAGAAGTTGCACGCCGTGTAATTAACCGCATTGGTTATACCAAAGGCGAGTACAGATTTGAGGGCGACTCGTGCGGTGTGCTCTCGGCCATTCACGAACAGTCGGCCGACATCAACCGTGGTGTGGTTCGCGAAAACCATATGGACCAAGGTGCCGGCGACCAGGGCATGATGTTCGGTTACGCTTGCACCGAGACCGACAACTATATGCCGCTTTCGCTCGAATTGTCGCACAAACTCTTGCTTGAGCTGGCTGCCATCCGTCGCGAGGGAAAAGTGATGACATATCTTCGCCCCGATGCCAAGAGTCAGGTTACAATAGAATATAACGATGACAATCAGCCGGTTAGAATCCACACTATAGTTGTTTCAACTCAACACGATGAGTTTGATGCAGATGAGCCAATGCTTGCAAAAATCAAACAAGATGTGCGCGACATTCTTATTCCGCGCACCGTTGCCAAGTTGCCGGCACGCGTTCAGGCCTTGTTCGACGGCAATTTCATCTTGCACGTTAATCCGACAGGCAAGTTTGTTATTGGAGGACCTCACGGCGACACAGGTCTGACTGGCCGCAAGATTATTGTGGACACCTACGGAGGCAAGGGTGCGCACGGCGGTGGCGCTTTCTCAGGAAAAGACCCATCGAAGGTTGACCGTTCGGCAGCTTATGCGGCCCGCCATATAGCCAAGAATCTTGTCGCTGCAGGAGTTGCAAGCGAGGTGCTTGTACAGGTTGCCTACGCTATTGGCGTGGCTCGTCCGGTCGGAGTATTTGTCAACACTTACGGCACATCGAAAGTAAAGATTAGCGACGGTGAGATTGCTCAAAAAGTTTCCGAGATTTTCGACCTTCGTCCTGCTGCCATTGAAGACCGCTTGAAACTGCGTAACCCGATTTATGAGGAGACTGCATCGTACGGACATATGGGACGTGAGCCGAAGAAAGTGAAGAAGATTTTCGAATCACCGTATTCGGGCAAGAAAGAGTTGGAAGTTGAACTCTTCACTTGGGAAAAACTCGACTATGTCGACACGGTGAAAAAGGCGTTCGGTTTATAATAAATTGAAAGTCATAACAGAATAGAGGCGCACCAAAAATGCGCCTTTATTTTTTCAGAATTGACAAATAGACGTTTTTAGTTGACAGTTGAAATTTGTCTGGCACATTTTGTGTTTTACAAACATCGAAACGGCTGTCAATATGAAGATAGACAATAAAAATATCGCATCGCAGGTAAGGCTCTTGTACGCTGTTATTCCGGCAGTTGTAGTGCTGTCGGTGGCGTTGATTTATCTGCTTGATGTTGCAAGCGGCATGTTACCGGTCATTATTGGCGGCGGCGTTTTGGTGGCTTACGCGGCTTTTGCCATGCTGATGCACTATAATTACATTATGGTGTTTGTCTCTCCCGAAAAGGTAATTGTCAGATACAAAGCTCTTTGGCCCATACGGACAGATAATAATTCAATCGAAATAAACGCGGCCGATTTTGCCGGTTACGCGATACAGAAAAGAGGGCTGCAAACGCATCTTACCATATTTAAAAACACGCCCGGCGGAAAGGCCGAATACCCAAAAATATGTATTAATCTTCTTAATAATGAAGATGTTGAGAAGATGAAACGCTCGTTCGCTCTTTTGGAAACCATCAAAAAACGCGACGCTTAATGGGGGCCGAGGCTGAGGATATTCGCGATTATCTTGCGCTCTGGGCCATTCCTGGCATTGGCAGCACAATAGCGCGGCGGCTTATATCGTACGGTGGCGGAATCAAGGAGATTTTTAAATTGAAAAACGCTGATTTGCAGCGCGTTCCAGGTATAGGACAAACCTTGTCGGAGGTGATAACCAAAACCGATTACTATCAGAAAGCCGACGAAACGTTGGAGTTTGCCCGCAAATTCGATATAAACATCATCAGCTGGTTCGACAATCGGTATCCCGAAAGGCTGAAACAGTGCGAAGACGCGCCGCTTATCTTGTTCACAAAAGGGCAACCGATTGATAATCAGCTAAAATATTTGGCCGTTGTGGGAACGCGGAACGCATCGCAACGCGGACAGGCGTTCTGCCGCCAGCTTGTTGAGGAGGCCAAAAACAAAGGTGCCGGCATCTGCATTGTGAGTGGTTTGGCCTACGGCATCGATGTGGCGGCACACAAGGCGGCGCTTGAGTTCGATGTGCCCACCATTGGTGTTTTGGGGCACGGTCTAGACACCATTTACCCGTCCGCGCACCGTGACATTGCCGCGCAGATGACCAAAAAAGGATGTCTGGTGACAGAGTTTTTCCAGAAGGTTTTTGCCGACAAGAACAATTTTGTCCGCCGCAACCGCATCATTGCTGGACTATGCGATGCTACGCTGGTTGTGGAGTCGGACATCAAAGGCGGCTCGTTGATAACTGCCGAGATAGCAAACTCCTACAGCCGCGATGTTTTCGCCCTTCCCGGACGCAACACCGACCGTTACTCGCTCGGCTGCAACATGCTGATTAAGAGCCATCAGGCGCAGCTGATTGAATCGTTTGCCGACATTGAATATTTCTTGGGTTGGAACACTCAGCCCAAAGCGGTGCAGAAACAGCTGTTTGTCGAGCTTGACCCTGAAAGCCAGAAAATTTACGATGCGTTGCAGGAAAACGACCTTACCATTGACGAAATCTGCCGCCAGACTGAACTGTCGATGCCGAAAGTGTCGGTATTATTGCTCTCAATGGAGATGAAAGGGCTTGTAAAGACGCTACCAGGCAAGGTGTATGCAAGGTGCTGAGAGCCTGGGTGATTCAATTATGTGCAAACGCCAGAGTTGCCACGCTAATCTTAACTGCAGGGTTGTGCAGGCGTAGAGCGTTGGCGCAGCCTTCAATTGTGGCTCCGGTTGTCAGCACATCATCGACAAGCAGAATGTGCTTGCCGATTAGCAGCGCCGACTGGTCTGATTCAAACACATCGCGAACGTTCTCCCATCGCTCAATGCGCGTCTTTTTGGTCTGCGTCTCGGTGAAAACCTTGCGGCGGAGTGTTTTGGTGTCGACTGGCACGCCAAGGGCTTTCGATAGTCCGCGGGCAATCATCTCGCTCTGATTGTAGCCTCGTTTGCGCAGCTTGCCGGGGTGCAGTGGCACGGGTATTATGGCGTCGAAGTGAGTGAAATCGGGCTCATTGGCCAGCTCGTGCCCCATACATTCGCCCATATAGACGCCAACCTCATAGTGTCCGTGATATTTCAGATTGTGCAGAAGATGCTGAAAATCACTTCCTTTGACAAAATAGAAATACGATGTGGCGCGCTCAATCCGCACTCTGCCCCAGAACGATTTCTCGACAAGATTTCCTTTTTGCTTGTGAAAATTTGTTTTAGGCATTTTCATCGTGCAACTCATGCACAGCACCTTCTCGTTGCGGAACAAAGGCTGGCGGCATGCGCAGCACCGGGCCGGAAAAATCATCCGCACAACATCGGTTGCAATGTTTTTTAAGCGATTGAGCATTAAGTTTTAATTTATTAGGGGAGGGTAGAGGAAATGCTCATTTATACCCTTACCACTGGCACCTGCGACCAATCAATCTGGTTCTCGGCGGTAGCCATTCAATCTTTCAGTTTTATTGCCTCGATTGTGCTCTTTATATGCCCTTTTGAGGATGCACCAAAAACCACACTCTGTATGTTCAATGAATTGATGTAATCAAAACTCTGCTGTACTGTTATCGAGCCCGAAGCCAATACATTCATTGCCATCAACTGATACTTTGACGGGTCATTTGTGGCAATTACGCGCTCGTATTCTTCTTTAGAAGGATGCATATTGAATCCAGCTGCATTAATAGACGAACAAATAACAACATCGTCAATGCCCCACTCTTCCAACTTATTTTTCAAATAAGGCAGATTCAGTGTCACAAAACCTGGCGTCACCTTATATTTCTTGCGTATATATTCTACGAAATGCTCAAACACTTCTTTGACGCCATAACCTAACATCAAGTCTGTAATGATGTTTTGCAGGAAGAAAACCTTAACGTTCAAATCTCTGAACATCTTGTATTCCACGTCAATCAGCATCTCCATCATACGCATTGCATCTTTTGTCATCACCGCCATAGTACCTTTGCCTATCATTCCTAAAACACCGCCAGCAGTGTTTCCTTTAAACAGGACCTCGTTCACTGCTGGGAAAATACCCAACTCATTAACCATATTGGCATATTTATAGGCATAAGGAATTGAAGGATACCAAGCCACATCGCCATATTTTGATTTTTGCGCACGAAATCGGTCACAAATTGCCACAGCCTTCTCGTTGCTGTTGAGCATAACGGCTTTCACACCGCACTCGAACGCATTGTCATAAACTTCAAATATATTGTCGATGTTGCCGAACCGTTTCAGCATCTCCTCCGCCTTCTCCTGCGAACGGTGGTTGATACCGAAGAACTGGTTGTCGCCCAATATCACTTTATCTAACTTTTCCATCTTCTTCCCGATTTTAATGTTCGAAAATATAGTGAATTACATTTTGCGTGTCCACCGCTTCTCTGAAAGCACAACCATTGCTCTTGCGCTTCTCCAATATTGCATCGGCGAACTCGTACAACTGCTTTGTAAAACTTGTACCACGAACGTAGAACGGACACGGGTCTGGTATCATGTTCATTGGAACTGATGTCCATCCTTCTGGCAGTCCTTCTTCCACATTCTCTTCGCGCAGGAACACCTTGTATCCGTACAAATCGGCTTGAATCTTGCCCTTTGAGCCGTGAATATCCAATTTCAACATAGGTTTACGATATGTATAATCGCTCCAGTTCACGTGGATGTTCGCACTCATTCCTCCTTCGTAAACCAACTGTGCGTCAGCAATATCCTCCACTGCCTCCGAATACACCTGGTTCATCATTGTCCCCACTATTTTTTGCGGTTTTCCGAAGAAAAACTCCATCAAGTCGATAACGTGGCTGCCCATCTCGTATGTGGCTCCGCCGCCGTTCTCGCGCTTGCTGCGCCATCCTTTTTCGGGTTGTATCTTGCTTATGGTTGAGCTTAAGAACTGCACGTTTGTATGCACCACCTTGCCAATCAACTGTTTGCCTAACATCTCCTTTACTTTGCCAAACACGGCGTCGAACCGATACACATACCCCACCTGATTAACCAATCCTTTTTTCTCGAACATGTCGGCAAGTTCTTTCGCCTGCGCAGGACTTGTGGTAAACGGCTTCTCGCAGAACACGTTGATGCCATTCTCACAAGCCATCTTGCACACATCGTAGTGCATTACCGACGGCGTGCAAACTATCACTGCGTCAACCAGACCGCTTTTCAGCAAGTCCTTGTAATCGTCAAACATTTTCACGCTAGGCAGATACTTCTTCATCATATTCAGCATCATACTCTGTGTGTCGGCAATGGCCGTCATCTCCACCGCTGGGTGGGTGTTGATAATCGAGTAATGAGTCAATCCCATTCGGCCCATACCGATAATCCCTACTCGTACTTTATCCATATTTATTCTGTTATTTTACAAACATTTCCGCCTTTAAGTCTTTGAATGCATAGTCGTCTAACTTCACAAAGTAGCGGTACTTGATACGTGTCAGCAAATGTAGTATTTCAAGTCTGAACTTTGCAAACGACGATATGGTTGGGTATTTTTCCTTTCCTACCGCAGCCCGAGCATCAGCAATCGCATCCAAAGTCTGTGTTACAGGCATCGAGATGCAATTGGGGTTTGCGACCAGCTTCTCTATCCGTTCAACAAAACCCTGATTTAATTTCCCGTTTTTGTAATAATACCCCAAATGGGTAAATAGCACACAGCACCCTCCCCGCCGCTCCAACCGTTTCAAAGCCTTATCGCTTATCACATGGTTAAACACATCGGGATTAGGCGCGAAGGTCGCTGAATACCAATAGTTAGCAAATTTACTCCGCTTGGGGTCGATGTATGGCATAAAACGGTCGTAGCGTGTGGTTTGCAATGTGCCGCACTCGTGATTCCGGCTGTATTTGAATAATTCCTTGTACTTGTCACCCCAAAAATAAGGACTACCTTCCACTTCGCCATAGAATGTCCGTCCGTACTGCTTATACATTTTTTTTACCACGGCAGCCATCAGTGGATTGAACCGTTTATAGCCGCCATAAACGCTATCGGGGTTGTACGAATGATTTACACAAATGGTCGGTTTGAAGCCTAACCGCTGCTCAAAAAAGTCCAATCCGGCAAGAATCTTCTCCCGAGTATATGGGCTATCATAGTCTGCACTGCCAACGTTGTGAAGACCTATCTCGTATCCACGCTGCTTCAATAACTTAATGTAATCTGCATATTTGTCGCGTTGCAGACAATCGCCACTCGAAGGCTCATCCAACGGTGGATACACCCACACCGTTTTCGAAATCAGTATGCCTTTCGAGTATAGAAAATCGTACACTGGCTTGATATTCTCAAGCGTTGCATCGTCGGTGTCGTCAATAATACTGAAATAGAATTTAGGCATTGATGATCTTTTTATCCTCTTGTACCTGATTTTTCTTTTCGAAATTCAGAACTCATTTGTTTCTTGATATTTCCTATTGTACCAAAAATGAACGGTAACGGGTCTGTCATATTGCTCATGTCTTGATAGTGTATATGTCTGCCTATCAATTTGAACCAATTCGGATTTGTTCTCCATCTGTTTTTACTATAAAAAAACCATAACGTTTCAAATCCCATATGACGCAGATACTCTCCCTCTTTGTACGGATATGTTTTTTGTGGCAGGCCCAAATATTCGTTCACAATTATTTCCGCCCAATCCACGCCTGCCTCAAAAGCCGTCTTTACACAAGCCGGTAGTCTCGGGTTCAGTTCCATAACCAGCAACTCGCCAGTCCGAGGGTCTTCTATAGTGTCGAAATCTGCAAAGCCAACCCATCCAATATCAAGCAAAAGATGATAGAGCGTATCCACTATTTTATCGTTCTTAACCGACTTGGCGCAACAACTGCTACCACCATTTTCTGGATACCACCTGTATTTGTAAATGACCGACGAATTGACCAACTCCCGCTTTTCATTCACATACAATTGCACCTCAACCTGCGCTCCTCCGGCAGGAATATACGATTGCAAATGGCAATCTCCATATTGCTTGAAAACGGCTGGAAATCTATTGAATAACTCTTCTTTGGAATGCACCAAAGTCATTCCTCTGCCTCCTGCCGTATGATTCGGCTTAATCAGCAACGGAAACCCCAACTTATCAATATCTATTCCTTGCAACGAACCACCTTCTACAATCGTAGTTCGCGGGTGCGGATAGCCGTAATGCTGACATGCTTCCATTAATTGGTGTTTGTCGAATCCGCGTTCAAATGCTTCATCGTTTGGGACCACAAATCTCGTGTATTTCAACAATTCGTTGCGATACTTGCACAACAGTTTTGTATTCTCATCGCGCAAAGGAAAAACTGCATCATATTCGCCTGTTTTTAGAAGATTCACTAAAAACGAATAATACTTATCCACATCTGCTATTCCCTCAACATAATAACATTTGTTGAGATAGCGGGAATTTGACCCATAACCAAATTTGGTTTCTGCCACGGTGTCAACTACATATCCTGCATTGCGAAGCGATTTTATAACTGGAATCGCTTGTGTTCCATCGCCGTATAATAGAAGCACCTTCATTGAACCATTCTTGCTGTGACTTTTATTCATAGCACTTTTTCCCAATAGTCCGTCTCGTCAAAATGCTAATACCATAGCCAACAAGAAAAAATGACATTACTATATACCATTTTATTTCATCACACAAAGACACTTTCCTTAACCATATCCCCGACAAACCAAACTTCTGCATCCACTTTGGTACATTCGTAAATTCACCTATTGCAATGCGAAAGGCTCTGCCAACACCAATACTGATTTTACTGTCAAGATAAGGTATAATGCGTGAAGAGAAAAAATCCTGCTTAGGGGCTCTCATCGAAACCCAAAGCACATTAGCTCCACTTTCATTTATCTTCTTGGCCAACCCTTTGTAATCAAACTCATCCAATTCACAAAAGGGGGGAGAAATCATTCCCACAATATTCGCTTTTGGATACCTTGCCTTCAATGCGTTTAGTGTTTCGTCGGTGTCGCCTAACAAGAAATGTTTTACACCATTTTCTGGTTTGTTTAACATTGACTCGAACAAAGTGGGACCATTCGAACGTTGCGCTTCTTTTATACCCCAAAGATGTCCCAACCAAACCAACGGCATCCCGTCAGGAATACACATAAAAGCCTCATTCATAACCTTACAATAATCCGCGTTTTTATTGGCGTATTTCACCGTCCGCATATTCGATACGCAGACATATCCACTACGCCCATCCTTTACAGCTTCCTCAACACGAGTTAAAGTGTCAATAGGATTGGTGACTGTTATGTGAACTTTGCCTATGCGGTATTTTTCAGAAGATATTCTCATTAAAAATGATTTTTCTATTAGTCATAAATATGGACGCGCTAGAAGATTACTCTCAAACTTTTTTGTGCATTTATTTCAATAATTCCTCATATATCTCCCCAACCTGCTTCATTACAGTATCCAGGCAGAACTTACCTTTTGCAAGTTTTAGAGATTCTAAACTCAATTTTTCCCGTAATGCTTTATCTGAAATAAGCATCTCCAATTTATTGGATAATGTGTCTATATCACCGGGATTGAACAACAACATATTCTCTCCATCAACGGCCACATCAGGTATTCCGCCCACAGGTGTGGTTATGACTGGTAACCCATACGCCCATGCATCAAGCACGGCCATGGGAAATCCTTCGGCATAACTCGGCAAGCACAATGCCATTGCCTCGCAGAACACATTGTGTTTTCTTTCTCCACTAACCCACCCCAATAATTCTACTTGCGGCTCTATACCCAATTCTTTCGCCAAATCCAACGCCGGCATCTCCTCACCATTGCCTGCAAGCACAATTCTCCATTCTGTGTGCAAGCGAGCTATCTTGGCGAACGCGTGAATCAAATCTTTGTAGCCCTTGCCTTCATATAGTGTTCCCGAAAAAAGAATATAATTTTGTTTATTGTAATTATTCGTTTCGCTTATTGTTGGGCATGGATTGTAAACAACTTTGAACTTGTCGGATTTTCCAACATACTCTTCTATTTTCTCCTTCAAGTTCTCTGACAACAAAATTCCGCAATCACATTGCAGAAACATCTTCTGATAAGTGTCATTCCATATATCTTCGATTTGGGAGCCGCAATGAAGATGTATAACTGTTTTCTTACCAAAAAACTTCGCCAATCTAAAGAATGGATATTTCCTTTTTGCAGATGTTTTAAGACTAAAGTGAATGTGAACAATATCATAGAAAGACAACAATATGAGATACTGCATAAATGCCGTTGTCATATACCATAATTTACACAATGTTCCTCCATCGCGGTGTGTGCCAACCCATCGGCAATGGCATTGCTGCCACATTTGGCTTTGCTCATATAGTTTTAGTACGGCAGTTATCCCTCCGCGTGTTTTCTTGCTTGTGGCGACAACAAGAACCTTTATCATTGTTTCTCTTTTAATATTCTTTCGTGTTCAACAATTTGTTCGGGGGTAAACCGCATTTTGATTAGTTTGGCGGGAACACCCCCTATTATGCTATAAGGTTCACAACTTTTTGTTACCACTGCTCCCGCGGCAACAACGCTTCCCTTTCCTATAGTTACCCCTTTCAATATAGTTACATTTGCTCCAATCCACACGTCATCTTCTATTACCACAGGCAAGTCGTTTTCTGGTAGCTTTTCCGCAACCGTAACATCAATAATATACTTTCCAATAATGTCTATTCTGTGGTCGCCCGTAATGATTGTAGGTTGAGGGCCAAAAATCACTTTCTTTCCAATAGTAAGTGGTGCACCTGTGCAATATATTGTACTTCCTTTGGGAATGGATGTTCCGTCACCAATACTCAAATGCTCCAACCCTTTTATGTCACTCGACATCGGGCGAAGATAAACTCCTTTGCCACAATGTTTCATGGCTCGTTTATAAAAAGCCGACCATAGTTTGTCCCATAGATATGGAAATATGAGACTTAACTTTGTGAGCAAAACATTCAAATTAGTAAGATTCATCATTTATAATTCTTTATAAATTTTAAAAAACATTACGCAGTTGCCATTTCTTTTTCATCTGAAAATTGTTGTTTGTATCATTCCAAGGCCTGCGCCAAATACTTCCAAGACTCTTGGCGTAATTGTTCCATTTTGAAGTTTACCTCTTTGTAGTTAATGATATTATCCCAAGGATGGCTTTTAATCATATCTTCCACACTTTCAAACAATCTGTTTTCTAACCCCAATTCTGTAAGAATGTCAACATAACGAGAGTCTCTTCCGTTATTATTTTTAATCGCAACAAATTGACGTTGATATAGAAGTGAAAACACCACTCCATGAAAAGAATCCGTAACAACAAATCTTGCCCCGCCTATTCTTCTTATCCATTCTTCGACACTTGGAGGATAAGTATATTTCATCCCTTTTACTGGATAAGCATTATTCAACATCCTGATAGGACATCCCATTGTTTGTTTTAAATCAATGATTCTCTTATAGAAATCAGGAGTTCTGTTAAGTTTATAACACACCGTCTCTTTCATCTCTGGAATATCAGAAATTATCTCAGGATAGGAATCAAAAAGAATGGTGGGGTCAACTACCAATTCTGCCTTAAGGCCAAAGGCATCTTTGCAAATCTGCACTCCTGTTCTTTCGCGTACTGAAATTGAGTTGAATCTATGTAGTGCATGATTCACTTCTTCCGTTAAACTTGAACTGGAGTTCCAATAATCTTTTCCGAAGCTGGAAGCATAGGAAATTCTACGCATTGTCTTTTCTCCGAAATCCAGGAAATATGCCATTGCTATTTCTTTTGAGATATCGAGATTCCAAGTCTGGTCGCTGCCTACCATAAAACAATCCACTTTTGGTGGGGAGTTCCGTAACTCGTCCACACTATAATATCGCCTTGTCAATGGTGGATAGAATGTATTCTTAAATGCTTTATATTTCTGATTTCTAACAAAGAATATCATATTACTTGCCAAACCGCCCAATCCTTGGCGATGATCTTCTTCTTGGCGGATGTCAACAATTACTACCTCATGGCCCATTTCTTTCAAAGCACGACAAGTAGCATATGTTTGCATCATTGCACCAATATTGGAAGAATGGTGATATGTAAGTAGCCCTATCTTCATTGAATTATTATTTGTTCGCACTTTTGCTTAATAACTTGCTTATAGCTATACGGCTCTTCTTTTCTTCTACTTTACGCCGCAAATAATACCAAACTCTCATAATGAACCCTCCTATGTGTTTTGGTGATGAAGTAAAGCCGTACAATCTTGCGAAAGCTGTTGCATCCTTTCGAATGTAATTATAAACCAAGTTCTTTCGCAAACATGTCATTGGCGTATGGCCATACACAAGGCGTTTGTTGCTTGCGAGAATATCTCTCCATTCCAGTGTCCGAATTGTAACATCGGCTTCTTGTATTAGTTGGCGGCCTTTTTTCGTATGAGCAATCACCAACGATACGCCTTTCTCTCGCTGTTCAACGGGCGCACTCTCTCCCCACAAATCGCCAATGGTTATATCACTATGGCGATGTGCAAAGGAGAAAGGGCAATCATAGCAGATGTAACGCATGGTTTGTTCAGCACAAAAACCCATTAATGGTAATGATTTTTTAGGCAGTACTATTTCTTCCCCATCAATGATTCCTTTCATCTCGTATATTCGTTTTGTTCTGAAAGACGATATTGCCTCTATTTCAGGATGTTCTTTTCGATATATTTCCATCAACAAATCACTCGGAACTCCTCCGCAGATTAGATCGATGGTATATAACCTTTCTCGGTTGGGGTGATTGGTAAAACAAGACAATACTCCTGCAACCTGACATCCAGTACCTATGAACAGAACACGCCGCTTGAACAAATTATCTGAAATGATTTGGTAGGCTGCTGATGCATCGCTCCATACGTATTTTGACCCTTGGAGCTGCTTTATATCATCAACATTTTCCACAAAAATATGTGATGCCTTTCTGCCATCGAAAGAAACGCCAACCACTCCATCACCTTTTTCAACAACGGATTTTGACACTGCGGCTGCAAATCCACCAGATGTTGAATAGAATCGCAATTGATCGTCATTTGCCCAAACTGCATAAGGCTTGGACAGATTCAAATCATTACAGCCCTTGAACCTCTTTATGCTCTGGCACACATTCTCGCAACTAAGGCAATTCACGCATTTTTTTGCATCAAGTGAGGGGTAACCATGACCATCTACTCGCATTTGCATAGTAAGAGCCCCCACACGGCATGCCCCTACACAGGCCATACACCCTGTGCAGTCATGCTTATCTGCCAGTTGTGGTAATCGTTTGGTCATAGTGTATCAAAAAAATTTAAATATCTTTCTGTGATTGCAATATCTGAGAAATCCCTTTCTATCATTTCCCTTTGTTTCTTTTTTAATCTCTCATATATATTCTCGTGATTTCTTAACACATAAACTATTCTATCTCTTAAATCATCAACATTTGCTGGCCTGATTAAAAAACCATTCTCGCCATCAGAGACATACTCTTCAAAAGCATCTAATTTTGACGCGATAATGGGCTTGTTATAGTTGATTGCAACTATAAGAGAGCCGCTTTGTGCTATATCTTGATATGGTGTTACAAAATAGTCACATTCTTCAAACAGATTTGGAATTTCTAAATCCTCCACTCTTCCTATTCTTAAATCAAAAAGTTTTGGATACTTGATGAGCGATTGATATTTCCCCCAATTCGGACATCCTCCTGCTATTATTACTCTAAATTCAATTTTTGTTTCTTCGAAAGCTTTTTGTGCTGCTTCAATTAACACATCGATACGTTTATACTCTCTAATAATGCCAAAATTCATAAACGCAATCAAATTCGATGTCCTTTTTTTATTTGGCTTACCATAATCCTTTAAATAGAAAGGCGCATATAAAATGCGCTTGCCTTTGGTTAATGATGTCAAGAGATAGTATTGGGATTTCGAAAATGTTACAAAATAACTAAAAAAACCACGTACAAGTTTCCCCCCTATCTTGTTCATATAATAAAATGATCCCCCCTTGGGTGTGTTTACATTATGTATTGGCACTACGGTTTTCTTTCGTTTTCCAAACAAAACCATTATGGGTAATGCATAAGGCATACCACTGGGTTGATAAACAATGTCTGCCTTCTTCATCTTTTGTTGAAGTTGGAAATAAAATAACAGTTGTGAAAGAAATTGCCTATTTCGCTTGTGCTCTAAAATATTAATAGTCAAATTGAGGGCGTCAGCAAGAGTTTTTATTTCAATAGAAAAATCCAAATTGCACCCTTTTTCCTTTAAAATAAACCAATCTATATGATAGAACTTACATATATTCTTAACAACGAACAAATCGGTGTCTAAGAAATAACTTGGCGTAACCCATGCAATTGTTTTCATATTCTACTCGTTTCTGTTCACTATCGCATTTTTGTAGCTACGATGGATACGACTTTATAAGTTGTCCTCTTTATATAAAGGACAAGGGTATTCATATTTAAATTTTCTGTGCCGCCCTATTTATTTTAAATGTTGTTGCATTTTCTGGCAATAAAGATACGTCCGTGTTCCATCAACTATCAATTGTGATATGAATGAATTTTTTCATTAATTATCTAAATGTTTATTAAACCTTTTGTCTTACTATTTCAACAATTTAGGTTGTTAAATGATTAGTGGCATAGAACTATTAACCCTCATGTTGTGCAATCCATCACATCATTTTGTTGTTCATTTTCTAAGAAAAGAACCTTAAGGAGAGAGCCTACTAAAAACAATGTTGGTGGCACAGATTTAAGCTCCCCTGTAAAGTTTGCATACAATATGTATGCTATTAATATAGATAGTGCACATGCTGTTGTTTCTTTATCCACATGTCGCAATTTGTATATTTGTATTAACAAAATGGTATAAAAAACAACGTATGCTATAACCCCTACCAAACCACGTTCAAGCAATAAGTTCATCATCACACCCTCCAATCCGGCCAAATCTTTGTTCTCAGATTCGCCCTCTCCATAACCTAAATCTTCAACAAAATAATCTTTCCCGTTACCGAAAATAGGGTTTTGTTGCCAATAAAAAAAAGTGGCTTCATAAGAAGCCTGCCTTTGCTCCAAACTGCTGCCGTAATCTGTATCATGTTCAAATGCAGACCCTGCCAAAGCAAAAAAATCTTGAACTTGAGGGATTGTGTTATATAGTATTAAAGTTATAATAGATATAGAAATAATTATCAAAGAGCCTCTTTCGAAAGAATGCGCATATATTATAAACAACACAACAGCAATAATAGCACTTATCCAAACACTACGGCAACCACACATTATCACGCCAAATAATGAACATGATATTATTATCCAACATTGGTGTTTTGATACTATTTTCTTCCACAAACCAAGCAACCCTAACAATAAAGAAACAAGACATGCAAAACCATAATCGAAAGTGAATTTAAACAAAGAGTGTATATGCCAACGACCTTTCTGCATATTCTCTCCTAAAACCCTTAAATCTCTGTCAGACAAATCTTGCCCTGCCATAAGGGTCTCATTATAAACCGAATGCCCAACTGCCAAATCCCAAATTCCAAATAGTGTCAATATTATGATAGCAAATTTTGTAACTTTAATCAACGATTCAATCGTTCCCCATCCTGCCACACAAACGAATGCGTATAAAAAGAAAAAATATTTTCTTGTGAGTTCAAACACAAAAATTAACACGGCCCCTTTTACTCCATCCTCATCAAAATAGTGCGGACTCGCAAAGTATAAAATAACCATCGCTATAATAATTGCCACCATAATAGTTGTCAACCAAGGACGATGATAATATCGTAGCGTTGAGCGGATATTGCCTAATTCAGATAAGAAAAAACATGTGGGTACATTTAGTAAAACTCCTATAGTTTTCAACTCTGGAAATTCTGCGAAACACATTAACGAGAGCCACATCAACATTATCTTGTGTTCTTGTTTTAAGAAGAACATTGAAATAGCTAAAGCCGTTATTACTATTGTTAATGTAAAGTTCATTTATAAAACACTTGATTTCGACAACACCATGTTTGTAAGTCTATTGCTTTAAAAATTTTTAACAATATGTTTTTGTTTCATTACCTCTATAAATAGAAAAGCAATGTCAACAAAGGATAATCCTATTCGTTTCTTTCTAAATATCCAATAAAAAAATCGGCATTTGGACTTCCCAACAATATCTTCTTTTATTGTCAATAATTGCTTCTTTTTGAAATGTTTATCTATGCCTTTCAGTATCATTTTACGATATACGGAATCTGTTTCGTCGGCAGGTTGAACTTTCAAAAATTCATCATACCAAAACCTCTCTTGTTTTATGGCTTGAAGTTTTATTTCTGCTTTGCTTGTCGAACTTATAGTGGAACTATTCACTCTGTATTGAAACAATGGTATTTGAGAATTAACTATACCTGTGTCTTTTGCTGCAATGAACGATGAAATATCATCGCTTGCCCAAGCCAAAGGCAACTTATAAAACCCCCCATTAGCTCTCAAAGTTGACGCTTCAAATAAGAAATCGCCTATATATTGCAATCTTCCCTGCCAACGGTTCCAAATCATTGAATAAACTGATTCTTCAATAGGTCGAGGCTCTTGTATTAAATAATATTCAGAACGTTCGTTAATAATTTGCGTTCTGGCGTGATAAATATGTCTATTTGGATAGGCGTTTATAAGCCGTGTATATTCCTCCAAACAACTAGGTAACAACTTGTCATCATCACCCATACAAATTATATAATCTCCCTTTGAGTAACTCAAACAAATATTCCAATTATCAACAACATTAAAAGCACCGCAGTTTTTGTCGTTTCTATAATAATATATCCGCTTGTCGCAGAATTGACTAACTATATCACCCAGTTTTTCTGGCGAAGCATCATCTACAATGACAACCTCAAAATTGCCATACGTTTGCGACAAGACACTTTCAATGCACTCTTTTAAATAAAGTGATTTGTATGCTGGTATAGCTATTGTAAAAAAAGGATTCATATATAATACGACTAAGCGTTTTTTCTTTTAAAGAAGTCTATTGTTATAAGTTTGTTTCACCCTCATTTTCACTACACTTACACCTAGCGCCACAGCAACTCCCACCACCAAATACAATACCCACCACCCCTGATAAGCGAACTCTTCAATTACGGGAAATTCTGCCAATCTTTCAATAGGCAGTCCATATAGACATATCAACAATAGACTTAATAACTTGAAACTCAAAAAATGCCACGTCAAAATATCCAAAGTATTGTCTCCGACAAAAACGAGAAAGCGTTCCAGCCAATTATCATGCACGGAAATACACTGGCTTATGCCAAATACCATTAATGAACCCAACAAAGCTGTTATAATATACGGTACAATCAATCCAAATTTCAAACTTAACATTGAACATTGCCAAAACTCTGTTCCAACAGCAACGAGCAATGCTGCAGCAACGATTAGCCACCAACGGCCGTCAAATTTAAATTCGTATTTTGCATACATATATCCGCTCCAAATTAAAAAACTAGCCATAAATTCTCTTACACCTATACCCCAAAAAGGTATTTCCCTCCCTATGAAACCAAATAACAAAGTTGCCGCCAGCAACATTCCACCAACAATAAAATCTAAACTATATTTTTCCTCTTTTTTCCCAATATATATGGTCAATTTTGTTGCGAAATAGAAAAACAACAACCCAACAAACAGCGACTTCAAAAACCAAAAGCCGCCTAACAACTGTTCGCCGTGCGACATCGTTGTAACGATATAGAAAGCATTTTTCAACGTTTCGCTTATTCCGTAAGCGTGCGAAACTTCTCCTCTGAATCCATACTCACCATTGTAAATATTCAGCGCAAAAAACACATTATGCAACAACAGGAATATCAACTGCCATTTCACGAATGGCCACCATATACCTTTGATTTTTTTTGTAACGAACCCTTTTGTGTCAACAAGATACGTCTCTTTAAAACAATATCCACTCATAAAAAAGAACAGTGGCATGTGAAACATATTGATATAATGCTGCCACCAAATGCCACACCTTGCATGTGCCATCACCATAAGGATTATAGCAATTCCTTTCGCTATCGAAACTGACGGATTTCTCATTATACTTTTTGCTTTCTCATCAATCCCATCAAATATGACTTTTCATCTTTGGGCATAACGCACCACGTTGCCGCAGCAAACAATACTGCAAACAAAAGTCCTTTGGCAAACCCGTTCCAAAGGCTACTGTCGCTAACGTTAACAAAATAAGCCACTAACAATGCAGCACCGCCAATAGCCGCATAGGGCGCAAAACAATTGAAAAAGACTTTTACAGAATTAATCTTCATTTTTTGGGGCCAGTAATACAGGTAATAAAACCCCATTTGTATTAAAATATACACAACATAGCCTATTACTGTACCGCCTACCTGATACGCAGGTATTGTAAACCAAGTGACCACAAGTCCTGCAACAGAGGCAATGATAGAACTATATGTTATAGCTCGTATATCGGTGCCAGCAAGTATCAAGCTGCTAATAGCTTGATTATGGGTGAAAAGAAGTGTCATTAACCAAAAATAGAGCCATGGCACAAGGTACAAATACTCTCTGCCGACATAAACCGTAAGCAATTCTGCTGCCACCGACATAATACCAAAACAACAAAAACTCATTATTATTGACACATATCGTGTTCCAGAATATGCTACTCGATAATATGCTTCCTTGTTATGTTGCGCTACTACACGAGATGTTGTAGGCAGCAATGCGCCTAAAAAAGTGCCGCCGAACATTGATACCAATCCTGCTATTCCATTCAGTACTTTAAAATCCGCAACAGATTCCATTGTGCCCTGCATACCAAGAAGCATCGGGCGTAAATTGTAAAATGAAAACTGAAAAATGCTGAATGAAAAAATATTTAGACTATAGGGTAACATTTCCTTAAATGTTGGCCAGTCTATTTTGGGCCAAAATCTTACAAAAGGGGTTTCTCGTCTTATCTTTCGTACATAAAAAGGTATTACAGCCAATGCGACTACGCAAGAAAGAGCAAAATACATTTCAATGGACAATCTTCCATACACTGTGCCGAAAAGCACAATAATTAAAAGTATTTTTGTCAACAGCGTACATTTCTGAATGTATGCAACATTCTCTGTGGCTTTTACCATTTGGGAGAAACACGACATCACCCAACTAAGAAATGCCGTGAAACATAGAATGTAAATCAGGCGTTTAAGTATAATGTCCTGTGCCGCATCAACATTGAAAATACTATCCGAAAAAACTGATAATACCAATAATATGGCCGCATTTAAAAGGCCTATTATACCATAGAAACTAAGGCTTGTCTGAAACGCTATACGCACTTTTTCGAGTTTTTTTTCAGCAAGCCATGTGGAAAAGAATCTGACATTTGTAGAATCAAAGCCCATATCCAACAGTCTGAGATAGACGTTGATAGACATTGCCAATCCAATAAGTCCGTATTCAGACTTTCCAAAATAGCTGATTAGCAACGGCACAGAAATGAACCCATAAATGGCGTTTACGACATTTACCGCCATTGTCCACACTACACCGCTTATCACTTTTTTACCACTACCCATGTCAACTCTTTACTATGCGTTTAGTTGTGCCAAGCATATTTTTGATGCCCAATACAAAATTGGCCGTAAGCGCCTGCCTGAAAATATGCAACCCTTTGAATTTCAACATAAAGCCGCTTATCAGCTGTACTGGAACTAGTCGCCAACCTTCCAATTTGCGGCGGTTGTATTGGTATGTCTGCATTTCGGCAATTTTGTTGATGTCGAGAGTGTTACGGACGATATATCCATTTTTCTCTGCCTTCTCCATAATGTCGCTACCGTTGGATGTCCGCACCATCACAAAACATCTTCCATCACTTTCAGTAAAATCGGGGTAGCCGTTTTTCGTAGTCCAACTGTCACCAACTGCAACATCAGCAAGCATCCCTATTCCGTCGGGACATATTTTGCATCTGAATCCTATATGATGCCCGAGTATTTTGCCCCAACTATCATTGTATGACAACTTAAAATCCGTTCCATCTTTCCATACAGCATAGAAATTTCCAGGCCAACCGTCACCGCGATATTTCAACGAAACAGGCTCGTCAGTTCTGCCTGACATCTGCCAAGTCATTATACTTGCATTGTAACTCGGCATACCAGCACAGAAAATAGAAATAAAAGCCTTGACCCTATCATTATACTTTGGAAACTCCTTCAAAAGGTTTTTCATTGCAGCAATATCGCACGGCTTGCCTACGAAAGCATATTTTTCATCAGACGAATCCAAAATGTTGACAATGTCATTAAAAACCAACGCAGGGGCATATCTTGACTGCGCATTGGAAACAACATCCTCGCGTGTGCGGGATATTTTCAATTTATTATACAAATAACTTCCATCTTTTACTCCCACCTGCAAAACTGCGTCCACGGAATGAGATTCGAGCAAATAGAGCGAAAGCGATGTAACGACTCCGCCCGAAGCTGCCTTATGTCGTATCGCAGAATCTGCCGACCACGATTCTTCAATAGATTGCATTGCACCCCAAACGCCACTTTGTTTGTTGCCATCGACGTGTATCCCAGGGCATAGGCGGCTGATGATTTTTGAATCTTTTTGGGATATTTTGGATTGAACAATAGGAAAATAAAAACCGTCTTTACCTAATTCCATTTTGCATTTGTCGGAGCCAAGTACAGAGGCACAAAGTCCGCAGCCAATGCAAAAATGTCTTTTTTTGATTTTATCAATAATTGTCATCGTTACAATCCAAAAAACGTCTTCAAATCTTCAATCAGCATTTCGCCGCGTTCTTTTACAACACCATTCATTCTGTCGGCAATCGCTAACTTTAAATCGTCGCGTTTTGCAAAGGCGTCCTTTACAATATCAAGTACATCCATTTCTGAGGCAGCTTTAAGGTCTGCGAGATAAGGATATTGCAGAGTGTCAACAAAAAGGCCGTTGAATTTGCGGCTGTATGCCATAGGAACGACGGGAACACCTGCCGAGAATGCTCCAATTGTTGCGTGCATCCTTGCTCCCATAAAAAAGCCCATGCCAGCTATGTAGCTCTTTACATCAATAGGTGTAAGCGCCAATGGCGCAAGCACGAGCCTCGGATTGCGGCCATATTCCATCCATAAGTCATAATTAACGGCATAATCATTTTCGACGTGTCTTTCCGCATGAACCACGTGTGCGATAAGATGCAACATTATATTAGGAAGCGAAAGAAAATAATCAATTAGCGACCTTACAATATGTTGGTAATCAGCTTTCAAACCGAATTGATTATTTTCGGTGTAACCGCCATGCCACAGCAACGCTGAAATGTTAAGCCCCACATGAACGTAATCCTTAGAAAAAACATGTTTTTTATAAGGCATAAAGAAAGCGACGTCAATATATTCGCGCACATTCTTTTGTGCGAGCGCAATTTCGTGTACATAATCAATGCTCTGCCTGTCTCGGGTCATTACAAGAGCCGCCTTTTCGATACTTTTGACAGCTTTTTTTCGGATAGTTTCATTTTTGAACGGCCCTATGGTTTGCGGCAAAAGACAATAAGGCTTGCCGAGCAACCTTGCCGCTCTGTGAATATCGTCAATAAGTTCAAAACGCTGTTTCCCATAAATATCAGCAAAACTGTCACCCTGCCCGATGTCAAGAATAAAGTCTGCATCTTTGAAAGGTTTTATGCCAAAACTTTTAGTTTTGACAATATGTTTTGCTAATGTTTTAACACTCAATGGAAAATGCCTGCAAGGTATAAAGCTTAACGTCTGCAATCCATCCGCTTTGTATTGGTAAACACCACTTTCAATAATGCCACTATCAGTAAGATAGAACTTGTAATCCTCTCCAACTTCACGGAAAATTTTGTCAATAATTGCCATTGTTGTTATTGACAAAGCTACACAACCTCGATTACCGTTGTTTATGGGAGCATTTGCAAGGATAATTGTTTTCATAAGGCAAACAATTGAATATGAATGACATTTATTGCTATATGTTTGTTATTTGAAGCGTTTTCTGGCATTGAATTATTAATATGTTTTGAAATGATATAGTGATAATTTATTGGAGGAAGATGGTAGGGAATGTTGAGAGATTAAAGTGCTTAAATTATATTATAAAGCAAGGGTATATCTCTATTCCAATTATTATTTATTGTCATTTGCTTTTTCTACAATTCTATGTAAATCTTGTTTGCTTTTATATTGCGCCGTTAATTCATTTCTCTTAAATTCCAATCTATCTAATAAGTACTTGTGTCTCAATTCAAAATCATCAAAAATAGAACTCCAAGTTCGAACGAAAATATCATAATGTTGTCCAAAATCATCTACATGTTGTATTAAGTTTTTCTTTCCCCACGTTTTATTCGTGTCCATCTCCCTTTTTATATAACCACTACTGTCAAACTCATTACCTATGAGAATAAATGTCCATGATGCATCTGGAGAATTAAAACGAGGTTCTGAATATATCAAACTCATATAAGTTTTTATTTGGCTTACTTCTATTTCACCGAGTTTAACATTAGGTCGCTTAAGTTCCACAACAATATTTTCAATTGTATTGCTAATCTTATTTTGTCGAAATGCGAATATATCCATTTCCTTATTGGCATCTGGATGTTTTATTTTAACCTCATTAATCTTGCTTTTACTAATACCTTTAACCTCTTTATTTATTTTTTGCAAATATGATTCCAATGCTTGTTGAAAATCCGGCTCTGCTTCAGTAACAATATTATAGTTTTCTCCAAAAAGCCAAAATGCAGATGACACCATCGCTTGAATGTCTGACACTTCGTATGCATTTAACGATTTGTCAAACACCATCGCTTTCAAAGCTGATACTACCTTCAATCTGCCTTGCAACATATCAATTGTATTTGTAATCCGTGATAGTTCTGTTGTTTCAAGAATTAGAGCAAGTTTATTTCTTTCCTCATCCGTCATTTTTGTAATTCTATCAAGTATGACCAAAAGATCATTACGTTTATTAGTCTGCAATAAGAGTTGCAAACATCCAATCAATGCTTTTGCCTGATCTTCTTCAAGATTAGTGAATATTCTAGGTTGCACCGAATAAATGCCTATCACTGTTTCTTTCAATTCAGTATATAATGGCATTTCGTATTCATTTTTTGGCTCCTCAACAACACCTTTTTTCACATATTTGTTCCAAAGTTCTATTCCTCCCACATCTGTAATGAATACCTTTTGTTTGTCTAATAGCCAATCTGAAATGATCTTCCATAAATCCTTAAATACCCTATCTTTGTTTGTTTTCTTGACTATGGATTCAGGAAAATCTATGCTAATCTGTAATTCGTTTTTATTATTTGCGTCTCGCAAAGGAGAAAAATATTCAAAATAAGAAGAAGATACATAAACACTATGATGGAAGCCTGTATCTTTTTTATTCAATTTCGTTGTTTCTTCGTATCGCTCAATTCCTTCATCATTCAAATAGTATACACAATAGTTCTCCTTCATTTTTTCATGCCAACGAATAAATGTCAGTGTGAATTTTTGCCATACATTTAACTCCTTGTCATAAAGAGATACATCTTTGATATCAGTTTCTGCAATAAAAATATTGAAATCAATATATTCCCCATTAACCGATAGTGTATATCCTCGGCTTTCATTAAGTTTAAGGAATACTGCAAATTCTTTTTGAAGATAACTTAAGAAATCTTTTGACTCAAAGAATGCTGAATTCAATTTCACATTAAAGAATTTGACTTCTGTACCTGTATTAGTGCCATAAACTATTTTTAACCCTCCGTCATCTGCATGATCATTATAATGATCATTATCATCACCGTTAATAGTTATAGTGTGCAGCAACAATTTGTCATTTTCTTTATAAACCGACACCCACTCTGCACCTGTTGCAAAACAATTAAAAGCATAGCGGCCCTTCCCTTTATTCCCCTTAACCTGCGAACTCCATTGAAAAGACTTTTTCTTTACAGAATCTTGATAACGGCCAAAGGTATCTGACAATGTAGAACGATTAATACCATCTCCATCATCTTTTATTACTAAAGACGAAATTGCACCTAACTCGGATGCCACATACTCCACTGATATATGCTTGGCATGCGCATCAAAGCCGTTCCAAATATATTCACAAATGGCTTTGTTAACATCACTCGTCACACCACTTTTGATGCTATTGTCTGTTACTGTCACTTTATTTTTTGCCATAACGAATTGCTATTATATTATAAACTACTTTTCTTCAACGATTCCATTTTCATCAAATGGCACAATATCGTTTTTCCAAAATTCTAGTGGAGTCAAACTTGTTGAATGAGTTTTATAGTATAGCGTGAGAGCAATGGGGCTTGGGGTAATATTGGCATCTAATTTTTCGTCCGTGGCTATAAAACCCCCTCCGTTAGAAACTACGCTTCCTGTCTCAAGCAGCTCTATTGAACGCATATGATCCAACTCGCTATCTAGCCTATAAATATCATCTGTTCCTGCTATTACAACCAACTCTTCAAAAGATATTATCAATGTTTGTGCGGTAAGCAGGTTATTTTTGTATTGTGTTTTCTTGCAATTACGGCATGCATAATCTATGATTCTTGCTTCAACACTACTCATGCGTTTTAGCAAATCTACAAAGTTCATGTTGCTATCATCGCGACCATCTGTTGTGCATGAAGAAGCGAACAGCCCCGCCCATAAGTTTTGAAGTTCATCATCATCTACTTGCGAACACTCCTCTATTATAGAGAGGCCAACTCGAGCGTTTGCGGTAAGTTGAAGAGTCTGCCCGTCGAAATACATACGACCTTTTGCCTTTTCCAGCGTACGGATAATATTATTCAGACGCCATTGGCGAACCTTGTCCTGAAGGAGGTATCCAAATTCCTGTAGACCAGGCTTACACACTATCTCCAAAAATGAAGATACTCCTTCTATCGTTGCTTTTGTAACTTCAAGTCCTGCCTCAGCGACTGGCTTTAGACCTAAAACATCCTTTATCTCCATATTTTATATTCTAATCAGTTTCAAACGGCGAATCATATTCACTTGGTGTCGTATTGGTTTATTCATGTTTATCCAATTTACATTTTTATTTCTTCTAACCTCACCAAAGCATCCTTTTTCCCGTTTTCTATGTTGGAATAACACATTTGCTTTACAAGCATCTTCCAAATCTCACTTTCATGAATGTGTTCAAGTCCGAAATCTGTCAAATCCTTATATAACTTTTCTATCCTATCCAACGTGCTACAACTAAAAGTGCCGTCAGACAATTCTTTCTCAATAGACTTGGCATCTTTACCTTTTAACATCAGTTTAACCTTGTCTAATTCTCGCTTGTCATAATCTGTTGCTTGTGGCAATAGTATTAACATATCAGCCAAAGAGAGTATATGATTGATAAAGTTCACGAAACTATCGTGCAAGTTTGATATGTATTGCTCTTTGGTCATAAACTATGGTTAAGTATTTATGGCCGTCTTTACCATTCATATATTTCGGGGTATCTCACTAATTTAAACCTAACGTTATGGTCTAACATTGAATACAATCCTCTACTCATTAAATCGGACACTAATGAAAACACCTCTATATTTTGTGACGCTTCATTATTGCCAAGAGCTGAAAATTCTTTTTCTCTGATAGCCAATAATCCTTCTTTTGCATCAAAAGAATTCATAATAATTTTCAATGCTGGCACATTATATAATTTCTCAAAAGTCTCCGTTATTTGTTTACGCGCATGAGCTATTTTACCAGGTACTTCATTTTCTAAATTATTTTTATGAGAGAAGAGATTCTTTCTGTTGCCACAATACATATCCGCAAACACTATCTTATTTTCATTAAAAATCATCAAATCACACTTTTTCCCCATCCCAGCTTTTCGGCCACCAAATTGATTTAGAAAGGATTCTATATCCACAATGTTTATGTCATTTCCTGTTTGAATGATAAACGTTTGCTCTTCGTTCTCACCACTGCATTGTTGCTTCCCGGCCTTCTTGCATTCCCGACAAGCCTTTTTATCATGTTCGACAATAATTCCTGAACCGCTATAAAAGGATACTTGATAATTAGTTCCTGTCAAACCATAATACTCGAGAAAATCTTTTTTTAGTGCTGCTATCATTTCCTCTCCTGATTCAAATCCATATACTGCTGATAAATCTCTTTCATTGATTCTGATAAATCCCTTGTGTCCACTGATACTATTTGATTTCTATCGTTTCTGAGCATCAAGTCTTGAATCGTCCCGTCATACACTCTATACACGGCAATGTTATTTCTGTCAATTCCACCTTCTTTCTTTAGTAGTAACACATTTAAATAATTAACTATATACGGACTATGAGAAGATATTGTAAGAGTAATATCATACTTTCCTGTTTTAGAATGAATTGTCCTATCAACGAGAAAATCCATTAATTTGAGTTGATTATCTGGATAAAGCGACAATTCTGGCTCCTCAATAAATAAATTAACGCGCTTGTTAGTGAAATCGCTTATTTTTATTTCACTTTTAAAAGATGAAAAATCATCAAATTCAGATAAATATGATAAAACAGAACGATTCATGGCCTTTATCAAATCGTAATGTTTGGTAAAATATTCCACAATTAAAGAAAGAGGTGTTGTTGATTGAATACCAGAGGATGCTGATTCTAAGTCAATGGCATAATCGTCTGAATCATTGTCAATTGGTTTAATAATGTGCTTGGTTCCTTGTTTATTTTTTACCGATTGGTATTTCACATTAGTAAACGGCATATTAAGTTCCGATATGTTTTCTGTAGCTATTATATAATCATTCCAAACTTCATTTAAATAAAATGCTTTCTTGTTGACAGACAAATTGTGGTCAAGAACATCTGGTATCAGATTCCTTTTTTCAGAAATGAATGATATTTTTTCAAGATTTAATTCGTTTTTTGGTATTTTTTGCGAAATAAGTTTAAATGAGGATTTTGCATACTCCATTTCGCATTTCCCGCGCGAATAATGAATATATGTATCATGACGCAAATAACCAAAAAGTCCATCCTGCTTGAGATATGTTTGGAAATTAAACCGGAATGGCGATTTTGATATTCCCGAATAATCTTTAAGATAAGAACGTATATTAACCATCTTATATACCCAGCGAAGAATCGCAAGCATTTTCATGATTGTGCTTTTACCACTCCCTGATTCGCCTATAAATACGGTAAATGGCTTTATTTCGTCCAACACTATTTTTTCAATCGGACCAAAATTGCGTATTTCTAAATATTCTTTCATTTCTTATTATTAAAACTATATAAAACGTATTGAATTGTATTTATTTCAATGGACTCTTTTACTTTCATTATCCTGCATGGCCAATATGCCTAATACTATTAACCCCACACCTTTGAGCACTCCCGAAACCATATGCTCCAAACGTTTCTGCTTAATAGTTTGAATCAGTTCTTCGTTTAAATGCCCTGTTACTAATGAATATGCTTTTTCCAATTGTCGATTATAATAACACATCATAACAAAATCACACCCTATAGATAATGTGGGTTTCACAAATTGTGTCCAAGAATAATCTTGACTCGTAATCCGTGCCGGCTTTGAGAATGTGTATTCGTTTGTATTCATAATACTTTTTTTATTTTTCTTAATCTGCAAACTAACACAAGATTCTTTCGTTTGCCATAAAAATTCGCGAAAAAGCACTGCAATTATTTTGCAGTAAATTTCATTTGAAAATGTGAGAGTTATGAGACTTCGGTGCAATCAACTTTTGACAAACATTTGTTTACCAAAGATTTTCGTAAAAAAGCACTGTCATCTCGTGGCAGTAAATTTTGTTTGATAATGTGATAGTTGCGCGTGGGTTTGAAATGAATTGCTGTCAACAAGAGCCAAATGGAATTAAGAAAGCACCGTTCTATAAAGGTCGCAACTACAGACTACTGACGCCCAAAATGCATCCGACAGACACTTAACACCTAAAATTTTTTCTTTATAATACACGTAACAACACCCAAAACTCGCATATCATCGGCAGCTATGGCTACGGGCTGAGTTTGGGATTTGTCTGACACCAACTGCAAACCATTATCTGTCTGAGCAATGCGCTTCAAAACATACTCGCCTTTGCATATACAAAGCAATAGTGATTCCTTTTTAGGCTTGGCAGACCTGTCGACAATTAACACATCGCCATCCTCAACGCCTTCGTTTATCATACTGTCACCGACAACGTGGTGTAGGAATGTCGTTCCCGGATGTTCGATAAATTCTTTATTCAAGTCAATGGGCTGCCCCATACAAACACCATTGACAGGATATGGGGACGGCTTTGTATTGGTGGCGATAGGATAAAAAATGAATGGAGATTGCTTTTTGCTCATAATTTGAATGCTAACAAATATAAAATGAAGATATGGTGGCGGTTTTTTTTACGAGATTTTGGAGAAAGTGTAAGTCTCATTATTTAACACCGATTAAGGCTATTTTTATCGTTTTTTAGAGGAACCTAGAGTACAACTTGTTTTGTGTCAGACTCTTTCGGCCGAAAGAACTATTAAACAATGCGAGTAAACTCAAGGATTAAAACTTGGCCTATATTCAATGAATCTCGCTATTTAAAAAATACACTGAATCTATAACCTCCAATTTCGATTTGCAAAAATCCTTTGTGTTTCTTGTAATTATAGCTGTAATGTCGGGATTTGCCTCTGCTGAATAATTTTGTACAGCATCTTCAAAATCTTTCCAACCTGATTTTAATGCAAGGTCTATCACGTTTTTGTCAACGGTAGCCACTTCAAGCACTTCCGTTAGTTGGCTTAAAGCCGCGATACGTTGTTCATGTGTTAGAATTTTTCGCAATGAGTAATACATTGTTGTGAACGACAGAGAACAAATATGAAGTGCGTATTTTCCTTGCTCCGCACCATCAATTACAGCGCAAGCGGCGTCGGCATCTTCACGGTCAAGAAGCATGTCAATGATTACGTTAGTGTCAACCAAATAATGCTTCATTCCTCAAAAACGGTCAGCCAATTCTTTTTTATAATCAAACCCTTCAGGCGCATGCCCGATACCTCTCAATCGTTCAGATAATTTTAGGGACGATTTCGTCTTGGGCGAAAAAGTCGCAGCTTTTTGCATAAATAATACTTCAATCTGCGATTGCAGCCAGTTTTTTATGGCTTTGTCATCGGCAAATGCTGGTCTAACTTTTTCTACCAATTTGTCGTCAAGCGTAAAAGTATATGTACACATAGCCAATTTTTTCCTGTAAAGATATGTAATTAAATCATTATTCGTCACATCCCGATAAAAGGGAAATCTATAGGACTTGTTTGTTTTCTTCGTTTGTAAAACTAACTCTTTTTCTTCAGGTTATCGTTAATCACCTCCACTATCTCCTCTGCCTTCCGATAATCTTCCGGCACGCCGATGTCGATGAAGTAGCCGTTGTGCACGGTGCCGTACAGGGTTCCCGCAGCTCCGCATCGGGCTTGCAAGACTTCTGTTTCAAAAGAGAATTTCTGCGGCAAACCTTCAAACATCGAAGCCGTATTATTCAAGACATAAACGCCGCCATTGATAAGCCCTTCTTCGCACTGCCGCTTCTCATTGAATTTAATGATGCGGCCGTCAGTATCAACCTCCACGGTGCCGTAGCGGTCGAAGTTGCGCATTTGTTTCAGAGCCAGAGTGATTTCAGCCCATGGCTGTCTGCGATGAGCCTCAACAAGGGTGTCAAGCTTAACATCGAAGAAGGTGTCACCATTTAGAACGACTGCCTCTGTGCCTTGTATTTTACTCATTGCCAGACGGATGCCGCCGCCAGTACCAAGCGGAGTCTCCTCAATGGCATAATCAAACTCGAACGGGAAATCATCTTTAACCTCATCAATCCACTTAAAAATCACCTCGCGCAAATACCCAACCGAGAGAACCACTCGCGTGAAATTGAAACGGGTCAGATACTTCAGGAGATACCACAAAAACGGTTTGCCGGCCACGGGCGCCATACATTTCGGAACCTCGCTCACAACCGAACGCAGCCGTGTTCCCAATCCGCCAGCCAATATGATTACTTCCATACCCATTATGCTTTTATCCATTTGTATTCGCCGTTTTCCTTTTTAAGCGAATCGACCTTGCAAAAGGCGATGCCGCAGTTTCGGGCAAACTCCATATCCACATCGCCGTCGCCAACCATAAGTGTTTTTGAAGGCGATACTTCGGGATAATCTTTCAGAATATCGTCGAACATTCCGCGACCGGGTTTCCGGCGCAAATCACTCTCCGTCAGCGAAGTACAATAATATATGCCGTCGATACGCCCGCCTGCTTTTTCAATCTCCGCTACCATATGACTGTGGATATCGGTAAGGTCGGCTTCGGTGAATACGCCTTTTCCTATTCCGCGCTGGTTTGTAACAATAAAGATGTGTTTGAAGTGCTTTGCTAGTCTTGGCATTGCCTCAAGAACACCGGGAATAAACTCAAACTCGCTCCATCGCTTCACGTAATCGCCTATCAGATGAACATTTATTGTTCCGTCGCGGTCGAGCAACAGAGTGTCGTAAGGTTCTATTGTTATCTCTGACAAGTTCACGATTATCCGAAGAATTTTTCCTCCAGCATCAGACAAAGACAATGATAAACAGGCAGATGCAACTCCTGAATCTTATAAGTCTCCACCTCTGGCACTCGTATGCAGCAATCGGCCAATTTCGACAGTTTGCTTTCGCGCTCACCCGTAAGGGCGATAACTTTCAGTCCGCGCGCCTTGGCGGTTATGGCAGCATAGATGACATTCTTGCTGTTGCCCGAAGTGGATATTCCCAATAAGACATCGCCCTCCTTGCCGTAGCCGTTCACCTGTTGGGCAAACACCAGAACACTTTCGCTGTCGTTCATAAAGGCCGTCGAAAGGGCGCTGTGGCCTGTCAGGGCGATTGCCGGCAGAGCTCCTTGCAGGTTGTCGGCAAGATATTCTCCCATTTCGGGGTCTATCGCCTTCATTGCATCGGCCTGACTTGCAAATACTTTACGCTTCAGTTTGAACTCCTTCATCAGCTCGCCAACCACGTGCTCGCTGTCGGCAGCCGAGCCGCCGTTGCCGCAAACAAGTAGCTTGCGGCCGTTAGCGTATGCCGTTTCCAAAATATTGTATGCTTTGGCTATATCGTTCTTGCAAACGGCCAATTTCGGATATCTGTCTATTAGCAAATCAACCTGTTTCATATTAGTATCTCATTGTCCTTATATCGTCTGTCTGGTAAATCTTCCAGCCGTGGGCGCCGCCATCGGTGAAATTGAACGGCATCACAAAGCCGTCGAGCTGTTTTAGCGCGTCAACAACTGTTTTCTTTTTTGTGGGGTCCACCATAAACATACAGAAACCGCCGCCGCCGGCACCGCTGACTTTTCCGGCTACCGCTCCGGCTTGCATTGCCACGCTGAAGGCGTTTTCGATTATCGGGTTTGTTATGGCATCGGCCATTTTCTTCTTGTCCTCCCAAGCCTGGCCAAGAATGCGGGCAAATTCGCGCATATCGCCTTTCAGAAGAGCAAGTTTCATATCGCTAGCGCTCTGCTTAATGCGATGCATAGCCTCAATGCTTTTGGTTTCGCCCTTTGTTGTGTTTGCACGCTGCTGGTCGATTATCGCCGCCGAGGAGCGGCTCTGTCCCGTGAAATAAAGCACCAGCGAGGCTTCGAGCTCGTCAACAATCCAGCGTTTGACTTTCAACGGATTCACTATCACCATATCGTCTTTCAGGAACTCCATAAAATTGAACCCGCCGAACGCCGCCGCATACTGGTCCTGCTTGCCGCCTGACAACCCAAGCTCCTTACGCTCTATCTCGAAGGCCATACGGGCAATCTCATAGTCGCCAAGCGGAAGGCTCAGCCACTCCACAAAAGCCTTTATGAGGCAGACAACCATTGTGGAAGATGTTCCCAGACCGGAACCCGCCGGAGCGTCGTTGTATGTGGTTATGCGGAATCCGCGCGGCTCAAGTCCGTAGTCTTTCATAATACGGTTGTACACGCCTTTTATCAGCGACGCCTCGCTGTCGATATCCAACTTTTTTGAAAGGCTGTATGTCTTGTGGCAATCGGCATCAAAACTGTCGATAACAATCTGATTGTCCGGCAATTCCTCAATGGTGGTGTGAGTGTACAAATTGATTGTCGCATTCAGCACCAATCCTCCATAAATGTCGCTGTACGGACTTACATCGCTTCCGCCTCCGGCCAGTCCAAGACGAAGAGGCGCTTTACTTCTGATAATCATAGTCAGTTATGATAAATATTTATTCAACACTTCACGTATCTGCGTGGTTAGAGTTGGAATGATATTTTTTGCCACATCCCAAACAATATGATAGTTCACACCCATATAATCGTGCACCAGTCTGTCGCGCATTCCTGCCATTTGTTTCCATTCAATGCTTCGCCATTCGTATTTTACATCGGCTGGTATTTTCTTTGTCGCCTCTCCAATTATCGAAAGGCTTCTTACAACGGCCCGTTTCAATGTTTCGTCAGCAAGAAACAATTCGGTGCTCATGTCGTTGGTTATGACAGAGTTAATGTAATTGCACTCATCTAAAATATGTTGTAAATAAGGCACAAACGATTTACACATATTCCACTTCGTTTAAAATGTTTTTACCGATATATGGACTCATTCCGTTGAGGGTTACAACATCGATTTTGCTGCGTTTGAAATTTTGCTCCAGAATCTGGCAGGCATTCATAAAATTCATATACGTTTCCTTTCCGGCATCGAAATCGATAAGAATGTCAATGTCGCTATGGACGGTGTTGTCACCACGGACTGTCGAGCCGAAAAGTCCCAATCGGGTAACACCAATCGCACTCAACTGTTCCTTCAAACCGCTCAACCGATGTAATACTGTGGTTTTCTTCATTTTTCTTATAATGTTTTTGTCAGATAAATTTTCTATACCTTTCCTATATGTTCCCTTTATCTTTCCTTAATGTATCCTTTATGTTCCCTTAATGATAAACCTTCACCACATTACACAGCTTCGCCACTGTCGGGTGCAGATGATTGCACGCAACAACGGCTTTAACCTTCAAAGATATAACTCAAAACTGATTTAATGAAGATTTTTGGAGGGAGATTGACGATATTTAAATGCCGAGTGGTTTTAAGGTGACTTTTTTACATAAAACCCAAATCCATCTTGGCTTCCTCGCTCATCATATCCTGGTTCCATTCGGGCTCGAACACAAGGTTGATGTTCACCTGGTGGATACCCGGCACCGACTCAAGTTTCATCCTCACCTCGTCAAGAATCTGGTCGGCAATGGGGCAGCCGGGAGCGGTCAAGGTCATCTCGACATCAAGCACACCGGCATTTTCCTTCAGGTTGTAAATAAGTCCCAAATCGTACACGTTCACCGGTATTTCGGGGTCGTAAACGGTTTTGAGTTCGTTGATTATCTTGGTTTCAAGTAATTGGTCCATAAGTATTTATTGAGGGATTGATTAATTGATTGACTGAATTACGAGTTACGATTCAACTTGTTCAACATTATTCCGAAGCAAATGCCACGGCATACATTTTAATCTGCTTAATCATACTCACAAGGCCGTTTGAGCGGGTAGGCGACAGGTTCTCGTGAAGTCCTATCTCGTCGATGAAGTGCAAGTCGGCGGAAACTATATCGGCCGGTTTTAACCCCGACAACACTTTGATTAACAGTGCGATGATACCTTTGGTAATAATGGCGTCGCTATCGGCATTGAAAACAACCGTACCGTCTTTGTAAGCTGCGGTAAGCCACACCTGGCTTTGGCAGCCTTTTATCAGGTTCTCTTCGGTTTTGTCGGTGTCGGGCATTGGCGCAAGCTCCTTGCCCAGCTCAATCAGATATTCGTATTTGTCCATCCAGTCGGTGAAGATGCTGAACTCATCAACAATCTGCTGCTGGCGTTTCTCTAATTCTGTCATCACTTAAACATTTTAATGGCCCGTTTCAGACCGTCGCTCAAAATATCTATTTCCTCCATCTCATTGTAGAAGGCGAATGAGGCGCGAACCGTTCCCGAAATGCCGAAATGCTGCATTATAGGCTCGGTGCAGTGCGTGCCTGTGCGCACTGCTATTCCCATTTTATCAAGAATGGTTCCTATGTCGAACGGATGCGCGCAATCGGCCACAAACGACAGCACCGAAGCACGGCGCTCCGCTGTTCCAATCTGCCGCAACTCGCTTATTGTCTGCAGTTTGTCGGTAGCGTACTCAAGCAATTGATTCTCATATTTCGAAATATTGTCGAGACCGATGCCGCTGACATAGCGCAAGGCTTCGCCCAAAGCTATTGCTCCGGCATAGTTGGGCGTTCCGGCTTCGAACTTATACGGCAGCTTGTTGAAAGTGGTGCCGCTGAACGATACCGTCTCTATCATTTCGCCTCCGCCTTGGTATGGTGGCAACTGGTTGAGCCACTGTTCTTTGCCATACAAGATACCGATGCCGGTAGGCGCGTAAATCTTATGTCCGCTGAACACCAAAAAGTCGCAGTCGAGCTGCTGCACATCGATTGTGAAATGCTGAATGGCCTGCGACGCATCGACCAATACCGGAACGTTGTGGCTGTGGGCAATCTCAATTATCTGCTCAACAGGATTGATTGTACCCAAAGTGTTTGACACATAGCATATTGTCAGAAGTTTGGTGCGGTCGGTAATGAGTTCTTCAAGCTCGGCCAGATTCAGCTCGCCCCGGTCGTCGAAAGCCCATTTTACAACTTTTGCTTTATTTTGACTCTCAAGCAATTGCCACGGCACAATGTTGCTGTGGTGCTCCATTTCCGAAACAATCACCTCGTCGCCTTCCTCCAGAAACTGTCTGCCGAAGGTGGCGGCAACCAGATTGATGCTCTCTGTGGCGCCGCGTGTGAATATTATCTCGCGCTCCGACTCGGCATTGATGAAGTTCTGCACCGTTTTCCGTGCATCCTCCATAGCCTCTGTAGCCTTGTTGCTCATATAGTGGACACCACGATGCACGTTGGCGTTGCACTGGGTATAGATTTCGGTTATCTTGTTAATCACCGGAAGCGGTTTCTGTGTGGTAGCCGCATTGTCGAAATAGACAAAACGGTGGCCGTTCACCGTCTGCGACAATATTGGAAAATCAGCCCGTATCTTGCTTACATCAAATGCCATAGCTACTTTTTCACAATCTTCATTTTCATAATGATGTTGTCGAGCGGACGGTCGTTGCGGTCTGTCTCAACCGATGCGATGCTGTCCACAACATTCAGTCCTTCAACCACTTCGCCAAACACTGTGTATTCGCCGTCAAGGAAAGGCGCTCCGCCAATATTGGTATAGTCGGCACGCTGCTTGTCGCTGAATTTGAACAGTTTGACAACGGGATTCACCTCAACCAAATGGTCCACAAGGCTGTCGCAATAATGATTGAAAGCGGCAAAATTACGCGCGCGCTGAAGTTTAGTCAGTGCCTCCTGGTCTGCCTTGCTGGCGTCCGATTTGAGCCAGTCGTTGAGCAATTTCTGCTTGACTGATGCGTTATGCTGCTCCTCAATATGGTCTAAATCTTTGTTGGAGTACACTTTACCTTGCACAATGTAGAACTGGCAACCCGACGATTTCTTTTCGGGATTGTTGTCGCGTGCGGCAGCTAAAGCTCCACGCTTGTGGTATTTGCCGTCGACAAACTCGGCAGGAATGCGCTCTCCGTGACTTCCGGCTCCCAGCATCGCACCTTTCTTGGCATTTTTCGACTCAGGGTCGCCGCCTTGAATCATAAAGTCCTCAATTACACGGTGAAAGAGCAAGCTGTCGTAGAAGTGCTCCTTGACCAAAGCCACAAAATTCTCCTTGTGCAACGGAGTCTCGCCGTATAGTTTGACTTTCATATTGCCGTACTGAGTCTCAATGAGGACAAAAGCCGGCTTCGGTTTCTTTCGGTTGCCTTTTGCCGACATCAGCCCGGCGGAAAGCAACACTATTGATATGTAAAACAACAACTTCTTCATAATGGGTGCAAATATACTAAATTAGTAGGTGATAGGTGTAGGTGAGACACAACGATTGAAGAATTTCCAAATTCTAACCTCTGAATTCTGAATTCAAAATTAAAAAAGCAGGGCCGCCCGATTCATCGGACAGCCCCACTCCACAGATTATAAAATGATTTAGTTGAGTCAGTATATCATAACACGTTTGGCAGTGTTGCCGGTTTTGACAATGTAAACTCCTGTGTGGCTGACGGTTATTGTTGTATCCGTTCCTCGCGCAACCAGTCCGCCCATTGCGTTGTAAACAAAGATTTCGTCGGTGGCGTTCTCAACAACAATGGTGTTGCCAGTGACGTAGATATTGACAGCCTGAGCGGCAGATTCGGCAACAGCGGTGGCAGGGTTTGTGTTTTCGCCGCCTTGATTTTCATTGCCGTTTTCGTTTTCGCCTTGGTTGTTTCCACCTTGTTCGCCAGTAGCTGGAATAACTTCCTGAGCGACAATTGTCTCGCCGCATACTGAGCAATGCGAACCTTCAGTCAAACCGTCGGTTGTAGCTGTGGCTGCAACAGCAGAATCTACAACCACTGTGTGGCCGTGGGCCGGAATTACAACATTTGTGCGGCTTACCTCGGCCTTGCAGACAGAACAATAAACCACCGAATCCTTTGAGCCAGCTACAGTGCAGGTTGCCTCCACAATGTTCTCGAATGCAACGCTGTCGGCTTTGTGACCATTAGCAGGAACAGAAATGCTGTCGCGGCTTATCTCAACATGGCAAACTGAGCAATATACAACCGAGTCGTAAGAGCCGGCTATTGTGCAGGTTGATGATACAATGTTCTCGAACAGAACGCTGTCGGCTTTGTGACCGGCGAAGGATGCGCTATAAGTTGCAGCAGACTTCACTGTTACGGTGCGAGGATTGTCGGTTACGTTATCATTCCATGCCACAAAGTGGTAGCCGGCTGAAGGCGTAGCGGTAAGTATCAATACACTTCCGTGTGCTATTGGCGAATCAATTTCAACGGCTACATTATTCGTATCCTTCACAGTTATAGAGCCATTTTCGGTTGTCGCAATAGTTTGCAAATATGTGTTGATTTCATATTGCGCACTCACAGTCATTTGTGCTACAATATCAGTAAAATCTGCAGGTTGCCAACCAACAAAATGCCATCCTTCACGTGTCGGATTTTCAGGCGCAGTTGCGGCACTATGCCATTCAATATATTGAGTATCAATTGCTGTATTATCCCAATCGACGAATACCACAGAATATTTGTTTATCTCATATTGCGCTGTCGCTGTCAGGTTTTCTGTTACTGCGGAGAGGTCGATGTCCCAACCTGTGAAAGTGTACCCTTCACGCTCTGGTTCTGTTGTTATTGTTGCAGTTTTGCCTTCTACCACGTCCTTTTCTTCCAAAGTGGTATTGTCCCAATCAATAAAAGTTACAGTGAATAGTTGTTTGAAGACTGCCGAAACATTTGTTGTCTCAGTCACTAACAGAGAGCCATCTTCTTCACAGCCGCCACTCCACGAATACAGTCCGTAGCCGTCTTCTGCAGTATAGGTGAAATGGAGCGTGCTGTATTCAGGCACATCGCTTAAATCAATATCAGTCTCGACCAATGCTATCGTACCATGTTCAGTAGGTTGTGTAATAGTTACTTCATGGCCTACATAATCTTTTACAAGGCGAACAGCATAATGGGTCCCTAAATAAGAGAGATGCGAAAGGGTAGTAACAATATTGCAGTTGCCTAAATTGGTATTATAGTGCTTCCCGAAATACAAAATGTATGGAGCAACATCATTATTGCTGAAATCAGAAGTGTTGTAAGCTGATGGAGCAGGCAAGAATACGGCTCCGGCATTTTCCATTGTCAGCCACTGTTCCTCACTATAAATATTCAGTGCATAGTTAGTGGGGGCAATGCTCTCTTTGATGTCCGGCACAAAAGTCATTCCCTCTGGCAACACCCAATTATCCGGTAAGAGAACGAGACCTGTCTGACCATTAACTGTTGCTAATCCACGAAGATTGATTGCGTTCGGGCGTCCTTCTGCAATATAGTCCCATTCAGCTTTCGACAACGTGTACCATGTCGCATTCGGGCAGCCGTTGTTATCTATAGTATTGGTTCCCCAATCAACAAAATCAGGCATAGCGATGAGTGTAGGAGGAAATCCCTCATAATCAACCCGCAGCGGGTTGTTACCCGAGCCCCACACGAAAAGGTCGTTCCATGCAGGATTGCCGTCATAGTAGTAATTGTTTGCTTGTCCTAATGTCTCCCACTGATTTTCGGCAAAGCGCCATGTGTTATCGATACTGCGCCAACGCAGATTGCCTTGCGAGAATACAATACGTTTGCCGGAATTATTCACTGAGAAAGCGCCCGTCAATGTTCCATCGCCGAGATTGACAGGTTCGGCAGGGCTCTTTTCATAATAAGCTTTAGCGGTTATGTTTTGACGGATTTCGGTATAATCAGGCGACCATCCGAGGAAGGTATATCCTTCGCGAGTCGGATTGGCGGGAGGCGTGGCGCTTGCCTTGAAAGCAACTGTTTGGGCAGCCTTGAGTTCTGTGCCGTCCCAGTCAACAAAGGTCACTTGGAACGTTTTCTCTCTATATACGCATTTTACAACCGTATCGGAAGTGATTTCCATACTATACAACAAATAGTTGTTTGAATCGTATTCCGGTGTATAGCCCTCCCAGTGGTCAAACTCATAGCCCATGTAGTTCTCGTGGTCGCCGTAATAATCCACATCATGCCAGAAGTAAACCATTGAGCCGTAAGGGATATCGGCAAATTGCTCAGTTGAAGAAGACCAAAGGGTCGAGCCATGCTGGATATACATACCTACAAGACAATGAACCGCTGTTAATGTGACGGTATATTTGTGTGCCTCGTAAGTGGCTGTAATATTAAGGTTGCTCTTAACATTTGTATATTCATTGTTCCATCCGGTGAAGGTGTGTCCTTCGCGTTCGGGGTCGGCGGGAGCAACCGCATTTCCACCATAATTAATGATTTGTGTCTCACCAATTTGTGTGCCGTCATAATCGAAGAACTTAACCTCAAATGTCTGCACTTTGAATGAGCAGGTAACGGCGGTGTCTTTAGACACTGTGAGCCCCGTAGCAGGGTTGTAGTTAGTCCATTCATCAAGTAAATAGCCTTCGTTTGGTGTGGCGGTTAGTTGCAGCACAGTGCCTTCTTTTACTTGCGCGCTTCCGTTTTCATCAAACTCAATGCCTTCGTTGTTTACAGTAATAGTGCCATGTTCAGGTTGCGTAATGGTTACTCCGAATTTTACTGGCTCTAAGTCATGAACCAAACGGACACTATAAGGGCTCCAGTTTTGCGTTGTAGTATTTACACTGTAATAAGGATTGGCTGAGGATGTTCTCATATCCACATAGGATTGGGTCGACTGCACCATCACACCCATAGAAGACCTATATTGAAAATAATAAGTATTATTCATAGCTTTTTGTGTCAGCGCATAACCGGCATCAGGTAAGAACACGGCACCAGCCGTTTCCATAGCGGACCATTGGTCCACATCATACACATTGACCGTAAAATCAGCGGGGTCGGGTGTGAAGTTAGTCCCCGACCAGTTGTCAGGCAGCAGTACATAACCGGTTACGCCGTTCACCGTAGCAAAACCGCGTAAGTTTGCGGCATTAACGCGCGTCCCAAGTATATACGTCCACTCCGCCTGGGTTGGCGTACGCCACAGCCCAACTTCGTCGCCGCCGTTAGAGATAGCGTTATATACACCCCAGTCGTACCACGCTTTGTCGCCAACCATTTCTACAGCTGGGGCACCATCAGTTGCTGATTTTCCTATATATATGTCCGGCAGATATCCATGCCAGCCACTCGTTGCGCGGTAGAACAAGTCCAACCACACGTCTATAAGACGGGAACGACTGTTACAATTCCTTTGCGTGTTGGAACTCCCGCAGATGTCATACTGGTTGGTGGCAAAGCGCCACGTGCCCGCTACGCCAGCGCTGTCTTGCGTGGTGTGCGTGCCTTGCGCGGCGTTGAACTGAAGGTTACCTTGCGAGAAGGAGATTTTGTCGTTGTCGGCGTTGATAGTAAATGCTCCGGGCAACTGTCCTTGAATAGGTGTTGTTTGTGCCCACGAATTCAGCGTGCTGCAAATCAGCGTGGCCGCTGTCAATAACAATTGTCTAAATTTCCTTTTCATATTAATTTGATTTTAAATGTTATATAAAATTTGTTGTTCAATGCTTTTTACCAAATCACTCCTACCAAAACGCAGCAAATGACGGTAAGCGCCAAAAGCGTGCAAACTAAAATGCTTATAAAAGTGCGTCTTGCTTTCATAATATAGATGTTTAAAAGTTTGTTTTGGTTGCGTGCGGTTTACGGAAAATGTGGTTGAACCCCATTGCCAGAATCATTACTGTTGCGAAAATCATAGTATCTATAGTTTTAAGTTATAAGTTTTCAAAGTTTAAAGTTGAGAGGGTTAGAGGGTTAGAAGTTTAGAGTTTAGCATACTTATGTCTTTTGCCCTTTCGCCTCTCATTAATCATTACTCTTTAATCATTAATCACTAATCATTTCTCATTGTTTTTCTTGATTTTCAAATGTCGGCAGGCTGTTTTAACTGTACAATACCCGAAAAATGAACGGCGGGTTTGACTTAACGAACGGCGGGTTTGACTTAACGAACGGCGGGTTTGACTTAACGAACGGTTTTTGAAAATGGGCAAAAAAGGGCCTTTTTCGGGGTGTTTTTGAGGTAATTTTGGAGGGAAAACGCGGATTTTTGGCTTTCAACCACAAAAATGTTTAATCACGGATTTCGCAAAAAGCACGGAAAGTTTAAAAACGCAAGCGTTTTTTTATTGGGATTTCGCTTCGCGAGAAATTTGAAGAAAATCTTAAATAAAATTTATAAAAAATTGATTAATAATATTTTGTTTAATTTTTTAACCAATTTTCTAAAAATTTCCGCACGTCAGGGCGCTATACATTCTTGCTCAGCACATTACCCTGTCGAGGAAGCGCGAAAGGTTGTTTTTGTAAACGGTGTATGAGCTGCACTCGGCCATTAGCGCCTCCCATTTCTGCGTCTTCTCGTCGCTGTCGGGCTCTTTTTCCAGAAGCGCTATCTCTTTGCTTATTTTATCGAGCGTCTGCTTGGCTATCTCCAGTTTATAGCCATTCAAGTCCTTATCTATCACCTGTTTAAGCTGTTTTGTCTCGGGCTTTACATAGCTGTTCAGCTTATCCCAAATCTTGCTTATGGTGTGGCGCTCCTCCATTAAGTCGATAACATATTTGCTGACATCGGCGTCGTGATAGTTTATAAACATTGCGATGTCGGGCTTCTGGCCTTTGTTATAGGCTTCGAAATAGATGTCGTAAACCTGATTGCTGACTGGCGTGCGGAAAACCACTCCGTTGTCTTTCAGCTCTTTATCGATATAATAGGCTACCGTAATATCTTCGGAAGGCTTGTCGCCCTCGGCCACCGTAAACAGCACGTCGTTGCCGTAGTTGAGCAATAGTTTCAGCAAGTCGTCTTCATACTGGCGGCAGCGGGCATTGGCGGCAACATCAGGGTTCAGAACCACCTGCGAGGCGGGTTTGGGCTGTTGCGGCTGATACTCCGGCTTTGGATATTGCTGCCCCAGCTGTCGGTTGAGAAGTTTGTTTATCTCGATGTGAAGCACCCGCTCCTCAACGTTGAGCATCTCGGCGCACTCCTTGACATAAACCGAGCGTTTTATGCTGTCGGGGATAATCGAAATGGTTCTGACAATATCGCTTATCATCTGCGCCTTTTTTATAGGGTCGTTGCCCACCTCTTTCGACAGCCGACTGGCCTTGAACAAGATACAGTCTTTCTCATTATCAGCAATATACGCTTCGATTTCGGTCAGGCTGTGATTGCGGGCGAAAGAGTCGGGGTCCTCACCGTCGGGCAGGAGCAACACCTTCACGTTCATCTCCTCGGGCAACAGCAAATCAATGGCGCGCAAAGCGGCATCAATACCTGGTCCGTCGCCGTCATAAAGCACCGTTACATTCTCGGTGAAACGGCGAATGAGCCGAATCTGCTCAGTTGTTAGCGATGTGCCGTTACTAGCAACCACATTCTCGATACCGCTCTGGTGCATGCTCAAGACATCGGTGTAACCCTCAACCAGATAGCATTTTGCACTGCGTACTATCGAGTTTTTGGCTTGGAAAATGCCATATAACGAGCGGCTTTTGTCGTAGATGATTGACTGCGGCGAGTTCATATACTTGACATTGACGCCTTTGGTGCGTGCATCGAGCACACGGCCGCCAAAACCAATGGCCTGCCCCGTCAGATTGTGAATGGGGAACATCACGCGGCTGAAGAAACGGTCGAAGGTGTAGCCGTCGTCATGCTTAATGGTAAGTCCGGTGCCGATATTTGTCTTATCGTCACTTATCAGATATTTGAGCTGGTAGCCGTTTTTGAGCGCCTGCTCAGTAAACGACTTACGGTCCGATAGGCTGTAACCCAGCTCGTAGGCCTTGATTGTCTCGTCGGAGAAGCCGCGCTCGCGGAAATATTTCAGACCAATGGCGCGCCCCTCCTCGGTCTCAAACATGTTCGAGATGAATGTCTTTTTGGCGTAATCGTTCAGTATCAGCATGCTGGCGCGGTCATCGTTGCGCTCCTTCTCCTCAGGTGTGAACTCTTTCTCTTTGATTTCGATGTTGTACTTTTTAGCCAGATATTTCAAGGCATCGGTGTACGACATCTGCTCATGCTCCATTATGAAATTGACGCTGTTACCGCCCTTGCTACATCCAAAGCAATGATAGATATTCCGCCCCGGCGACACGTAGAACGACGGCGTCTTCTCGTTGTGGAACGGACAGCAACCCACATAGTTGGCGCCGCGCTTCTTCAAGCTGACAAAATCCGACACCACGTCCACAATGTTGACCGCGTTGTAAATCCTATCTATCGTTTCTTTATCTATCATGCTGATAATAAAAAGTTTGCGCCGCCGAAAAACATCGTCTTTCGAGCGAATAAAGATAAAACAACTTAGCGGAAACAGGCTAATTTATTTATCAACCATTGGCAATGGTCGCAATATTGTTTCGGCTTATACGCTGAAACTGATTAACTTTGCAGTCATAAAAACAGAGAATTATGGAAGAATTGACACCAAGACAGAACAAAGTGGCGCGGCTGATACAGAAAGAACTGGCCGAAATGCTGCAAACCTATGCCCGCAACTGGTTTCAGGGCTCGATAATAAGCGTATCGGTGGTGCGTATAAGCCCCGATTTGTCGGTGGCCAAGTGCTACCTGAGCATTTTCCCCGACAACCGCAAAGATGAGATAATGGAAACTATCAGCCAGCATGTCAAGGAGATACGCTATCAGCTCGGCACCCGAATCCGCAATCAAGTGCGCATCATTCCTGAGCTTATCTTCAACATCGACGACTCGCTCGATTATCTGCAAAATATTGAGAATCTGCTTAAAAAATAACCGCGATGAACCTCTCAGCCTTTGTAGCGCGGCGATACCTCTTTTCGAAGAAATCGCACAACATCATCAACATCATATCGGCCATTTCGCTGGTGGGTGTTATGGTGTGCACAATGGCTCTAATCATCGTCTTGTCGGTGTTCAATGGCTTCGACTCGCTCATCAAGTCGATGTTCAGCAACTTCGACCCCGACATAAAAATAACACCGGCGCAGGGCAAGGTCTTCGACCCGCAAACCGACACACTGAGACAGATAAGCCAGCTGAGCTATGTCGATTGCGTGTGCGAGACGCTTGAAGAGAACGTGCTTCTGGAGTACGACAAGCACATGCAGCCGGCCACACTGAAGGGCGTGTCGGAGCAGTACAGCCGCCTTACAGGCATCGACACCACAATTATTAGTGGCGAGTTTGTGCTCGACAACGGCCACCGGCAAATGGCTGTGCTGGGTGCCGGACTGGCCTATTATCTGTCTGTTAATGTGAATTTTATAAGTTCGATTCGCATCTATGTTCCCAAACGCAACGGGCGCATATCGATGAATCCGGAGCGCGCGTTCAGCAACTCGTACATTTTCCCGTCGGGAATATTCGCCATTCAGCAGGAAATAGATAACCGCTACATGCTTGTACCTATCGACTTTGCCCGCAACCTGCTCGACTACTCGACACAGGTGAGCGCGCTTGAGTTGAAACTGAAGCCCGGCACCGACCGTGACCGCGCCCGCGACGAGATTTCGGCAATGGTTGGCGACGACTATGTTGTCCGCACGCAATACCAGCAGCACGAGATGCTCTACAAGGTGATGAAGTCGGAGAAGTTCGCTATATTTCTGATTCTCACATTCATACTGATTATTGGCAGTTTCAATATGATAGGCTCGCTTTCGATGCTGATAATCGACAAGAAGAACGACATTGCAACACTGAACAGCCTCGGCTTCGACCGCAAAGGAATACAGCGCATTTTCATCTACGAAGGCTGGATAATAAGCATCGGCGGCGCCATTCTGGGGCTGCTGCTCGGCCTGCTGGTGTGCTGGCTGCAACAAACCTACGGTTTCCTCAAACTTGACTCAATGGGAACGTTTGTGGTCAGCAACTACCCCGTCAAAATTATTTGGACCGACCTCCTGCTGGCGCTTGCAACCGTTGTGGTTATCGGCCTTGTGGCCTCGTGGTATCCCAACCGGCTGTTCACCAAGCGGTATCTTGACGGAATGGATAATGCTGAGTAATCTGAGGATTTTCACACCACCTCACACCTTCCCTCATCCGGGCACTCGTCGCGGAGCTCTGCCATTGTCTTTTTCAAAACCGGATGCACAAACTTTGGCGCGACATCGCACATAGGTTGCAGCACGAAGTTGCGCAGATGCAGCAGCGGATGCGGAATCTTCAAATCTGGGAGGTCGATTATCTGATTGTCGATGAACAGAATATCGATGTCAATGGTGCGCGGCTGGTAGCCGTTGCCGCTGCGGGTGCGGCCAAGCTCCGCCTCAATCAGCAGACATTGTTCAAGAACGGCGTGAGGCTCAAGCTCCGTAGCCACCGCCACTATCTGATTCAGAAAAAGCTGTTCGGCCTCAAAACCCCACGGCTCTGTAGCATACAGCCGCGATTTAAGCACGCATCGACCTATTCCGCTTTCAATCTGTTCGATAGCTTTCTTAAAAATTGCTTGCGTATTGCCAATGTTTCCGCCCAAACACAAATATGCCGTATTCATCTCAGTTTCTGATAATTAGAAATGGTGATGCAAATGATGTATGGTAGCTTTTGAGTGAGTGGCGCGCCTTGCCCGATGTAGGCATCCCGCATTCGAGCAACTCATATTTTGAGCCGCAGACAGGGCAGACGGCGCCCATAATATTGGCATCGTCGGGGCGGACGGCGGCGGTGTCACTCAGCTCGTAGGTGCAAGTGCAGTCGTAAGCCTTATATTCGTTCTCGTCAACCCTGATGACAATGATTCCGTTGCCACAATACCCCTCATGCTCAACCACAGCGCGCCCGTAATTATCCTGCAAATCGATGTATTTGGCATTCAGCACATTGATGCGCACACGCACTTCGACATTCGGCACCACATCGTCGTCAATATTACGGCAGGCGCAGAAAACGAGCGCAACGGTGCAAATGATGCAAAAAGTGAGTAATTTTGTGGTTGGTTTCATACGCACATTTTGTGAAAAAATCGATAGCAAAGATATTATTTTTATTGCTGATGACAGCCCCAATGCCGCTGTCGGCGCAGCATTACAAATATTCGATTGATGTGAATCCGCCAAAAAAACACCACATCGACCTGAAATATCAGGTTGAGACTATGAAAGCCGATGCCGAGGAGGCCAAGAAGCAGCGGATTATCAGGCGCGAGAACGAGAAGGCTTCGAGGCAGACGGTGCGTAATACTTATCGGATTCAGACTCACAAAGTTAAAAAGCGAATGATTGCCACCCGCCGCAAATCGGACGCCTACAACGGCGACGAAAGTGTTTGGCGGATAATGATTAAAAAGGTTCAAAAATGGATAACTTAATCGATATTCTGAAAGATTTTTGGGTGTTGCTGGTGCCGATTATCATCGGTGCTGTGTCGTCGTTTTTGCAGAAAGACAGGAAACAAGCCGCAGCAAGTGCCGTTGGCAACCGCCAACCCGAACCAAACTACGGCTACAATGCTGAGCATGAAACACAACCTGTGCACAAAAAGAAGAAACAGAGCCAAGACTCAGCATTCGAATACAACGAGGGCGAAAAAGCTGTTTTTGTTGAGGAGAAGCCGCAAAACAACGAGCCAGCTGACACTGAGCCTTTCGACCTGCGCAACGCTGTTATCAGCTCAGTGATATTGGAGCGGAAATACTGATTAGTTCAGTCCGCGCTCTTTTTTGATAGCCTCGTAAGCCTCTTGTATCTTCTGGAACTTCTCTTTGGCGGCAGCCTGCACATCGGCGCCAAGGTAGGCCACCTTGTCGGGATGATTCTCAACAGCCTTGCGGCGGTAAGCGGCTTTCACCTCATTGTCGGATGCTGAAGGCTCAACACCGAGTATCTGGTAGGCGTTGAAGGAGTTCCTCACAAACATCGAACGTATTGACGAGAAATCGGCCTGGTTGATTCCCATAATCCGCGATATGCGCTCAATCTCATCAATCTCAGCTTTATGGACAAAATTATCGGAATTGGCTATACCAAACAGATAATGAAGCATTTGCAGCCTACTAGCGTGGTTCAGCATTTTGCCCACCTGGCTGGCCACAGGGTCAATATTGAATTGCTGCCGCAAAACATCGTTCAGCATTTTGAATCCGTCGTTACCAACCTCGTCGCCAAACTGACGGATAAAAAACTGACGGACATACTCTTTCTCGCTTTCGAGCACCTTGCGGTCAGCTTTTATTATGGCCGCCGACAACACCACCAGCGACACCATAAAGTCGCCGCGCATTGTCTGATTCTCGTTGTTTGTTGGCCTGGCATCCGCATTGAAAGCATCTGTCAGATTATCGAGAGCGGCGCCAAGCAGGTATCCCAGCACTCCACCCAGCGGGCCTCCAACAGCCCAGCCAAGTCCGCCGCCTATCAGTTTTCCAAATCTCATATCAGATTGATTTATTGTTTGTTATGTAACATTGACACTACTTTGTCTATCTGTGTTGCAATATTATTCATTTCGTCGTTAACAATCACAAAATCGGCAAATTTTCGACGCTCCTCGTCGGTTGTCTGCGCCGATATGCGCTGCCGCACCTGCTCTTCGGTAAGCCCGTCGCGCTGCATCACGCGGCTGATACGCAGACCGATAGGCGCCTCAACAACAATTATTTTGTCGCAGAAACGATAGAATCCGCTCTCAACCAGAATAGCCGACTCAATAAGCACCGCATCTGCCTGACGCATTTTTCGCCATTCTTCAAAATCTTCATACACAATGGGATGCACCAGATTGTTTACCCATTGCAAATCAGCTTCATTGGAGAAGATTTTTTCGGCAAGCATTTTCCGATTGACACAGCCGTCGGTGTATATCCCGCTGCCGAAACGCTGCCGCAGACTCTCCTCAATACGATAGTCGGTGTCCATGATTATTTTGGAACGGATATCGCAGTTGTAGCACGGAATGTCAAGCTCAGCAAACTGCCGCGCCACATAGCTTTTGCCGCTACCTATACCGCCGGTTAAGCCAATTGTAATCATTTGGTTTCCAACACAAAGTTGACAATCTCAGGGCTCATTACCACATTGCGGACGTTGGCCGGCTGCCGCGCAATAGTCACGGGCACCTGAAGTCCTATCTGCTTCATTGCGTCGCGCACATCAACTTCGGCCTTGAAATCGTCGTGGTTTATGTGCGAATAGTCTTTTATTGACACCCAGAATTTCAGGTCAACAACGCCTGGCATCAGCTTCACTCGCAAGCTGTCGGGCTTGTTCACCACGTCAATCGGAATGCTGATACTCTCCTCGGTGTATTTCGACACTGGCACACTGACATCGACCTTGCGCACACGCAGCGCCACACCGTCAACAGGCGCCAGCTCAACATTCTTATGCAAGCTGCGGCGAACCTTGCGAGCGCTTATCGGTTTGGTATGGATAACCTCCAAAGTGTCGAGGATAATATCGGGACCATTGACGGTTATCTCGCTGGGTGTCACTGTTATATCGCCGTCAATCATACATTGGTGGTCGAATGTCAAATCGAGCAAGGGCACCACCGGCAGGCGCTTCTCGCTGTAGTTCGACAGCACAAAATGAATGGTGTCGGGCTGAATGACATTGAGTACGATGTTGGCCGGCAGCTGTGATTTTATCTCCTCGGCCAGCGATGATGTGGCAAGGCTGAAATCGATTGTCGACTCCTTCGACAGAATATGATTGAGACGGCTTAGGTTGATGACAATAGGCTCGGGCGATTTGCCCATTTTGTAGCGCAGAATATCCCAACCGCGGCCCTGCACGGTGAGTTCGAAGTTGTCGGGTAAGCCGTTCACCACAATCTTCTGCACCGGCATGTTGATGAACGTCACGGGGTAGAGCAGCCGGTCGTTGGTCTCATCGCCCAGCTTGTTGAAGAACCACATGAGAGAGGCAAGCACCACAAACGCCAAGTAGAGCAGCATCTGCTTGTCGAAGCGCAGCTTCTTTCTGATTCCGGGGACAATATTGAAGTTCGACTGTTTCAATGTTCGATGTTTTGGATTGAAAAAGCCCGCAATTTTGGCCGAAACGGATTACGGAACAATATATTGCGGGCTTGAATCGACGCCTTGGCGCAAGGCTATTTTGCCTGAGCGGCTGCCACGTCGCTGTTGTCTTTAACCAAACCGGCCTTGTCAACTTTGATAAGAACACCGTTGGCCACGTCGAGCAGCACGGTTGTCTCTTTAACCTCGGCAATTACTCCGTAGATGCCACCAACAGTCAGCACCTTGTCGCCTTTTTTCAAGGCTTTGCGGAACTCATTCACTTCCTTCTGCTTCTTCTGCTGCGGACGAATCATGAAGAAATAGAAAATTGCGATAATGGCAACCAGCATTATAAGCGAGCTGGCACCGCCTCCGGCACCTTGTGCCGCCTGTAGAAAAATGCTTAAAAAGTTCATAATGTATAAATTTTATTTTGCTTCAATATTAGTTAAAATCTTTAGAGTAACGGGGTCGCTGCCGCAATTTGTCCAAACGCTTATTTTTTTCATCTGGCGGCCCTCGCGTCCGTAGCTGTCAAAAATGACCTCGACAATGCCCTCGGCTCCCGGCGCCACCGGCTCAAGCGAGTATTTCGACGCGGTGCAGCCGCAACTTGTTGTGACATCTGTTATTACAAGCTGTCCGCTGCCAATGTTGCGGAATTTGAACGTATGCGACACTTTTTCGCCTTGCGCTATAGTCCCGAAATCGTAGAAGTTCTCGTCGAAATTGATTTGCGGTGTCCCTTTGACGGCCGATTGTTCCTGTTTCCGTCCCGTACAGCCTGCCATGGCCGCCGCACACAATGCCAGAACAAGAAAAAAGGAGCCGATTCGCAACGCTTTTTTCATCACTCTTCAATAAGTCCGCGTCCTGTTTTCTTAATTTTTCCTTCAGCCTTCAGCTGGTTGACAATCTTGTCCAAGATGCCGTTGACAAAGGCGTTGCTGCGCTCAGTGCTGTAGAAGCGGGCTAGGTCGATATACTCGTTCATGCTCACTTTAATCGGTATGTTCTCAAACGATGTAACCTCAACCAGCGCCATTTCGATTATCAGAAGGTCCATTTGTGCCAGACGCTCCAAGTCCCAGTTTTTGATGTGTGAGCGCACAAGAGCCTCGTTTTCGGCATGCCGCAGAATGGTCTTGCAGAACAAATCGGTTGTAAAGCGACGGTCGTCGTCATTTTTGTAGAGCTTCATCAGCGACACCTTCTCGGCATCGGCTTTGAGCCTCTCAATGGTTTTGATGTTCATGCTCAGCACAAACTCAGTATCGTCGTTCCAGTAAATGGAGTTTTCCTCAAGCACCTGATAGAGCATGTCATCATCAACCATATACTCGTTGAAGAAGTTCATAACAAACTTGCGGTCAGAGTCGTACGACGGTTCCTCGTCCATATATTTCTTGTAGCTGTCGGAGCCGACCATTGTGGTGTAGATGTGCTTGATAAGCTCAGGCACGCTGTTCCAGTTCAGGTGATTGCTGTCAGCATAAACCGATAAACTTTCGGTTTGCTCCAACTGCTTGATAATCTTGTTATCGATGAATTTGGTGTTTGGGTTGAGGTCGTCGGCCGTGGCCCTCAGTTTGGCCTTGCGCAGGTCAATCTGCTCTTGCGCGTAACGGTTGACATCTATCAGCAGCAAAAAGAAAAGATGATAAAGGTCGTACGATTTCTCGATGCTTTTTTCCAGTTCCTTTTCGTACCTCGACAAGTCGTCGCTGTTGTTGCCGTTGAAATACGCGTAGAGAAGCTGAAGAACTTTTACTCTTATTAATCGTCTGCTAATCATTTGAAAGAGCCTTAAATGTTATCCAAAATTTTGCTGCAAAGATAAAGGCTTTTTTGAGTGGTAAATGGAGGAAGGGGAAATTTTTGTAGAAGTTATGGTGATGAATTTCCAATTAATATGTTTAATCCCGATTCCTTTGATATATTTGTGCATCACTTTACAAACTAAATATTTATGAATAAGATTTTCAAACCATTGATTGTTTGTGTATTATGCACAGCAACCTTTCCATGCTTCGCGCAATGCGCCAATGCCGTTAACTGCAATTCCGCAACACTTTATCTGGCAGTCGCCGCTTTGGTTATTTCCATTTCGGCCTTGCTGCTTGCCATTCGCAATTATCGCATTAGCAAAAAGAACATGATTAACTCAACCGAGGATTTCCAACTTATGCTCGATAGCACAAAAAGCACTATCGATAAGGATATCAAGAACTTGAGCCGTGAACTTAAACGCTTGAGCAAATCGGCAGGCATCCAGAGCGAAGCTGCCAAACCGGAGAAAGAAACTGATGACGAGAAGGTTGAGATGCCGTCGCGCGCCAACGCCAACCGCCGCCGCACTAACTACCACCGCCGTCCGAATAACGGCAACGCACAAGCCGATAACACCGCTGCGGAATAATCTGCTTGCCAGATGATTGTACCGGCAAAAATAAAACAGGGCGATAAGATAGGCATTGTGGCTCCGGCCCGGTTCATCAAGCCCGAGCAATACGAACCTATATGTCAGTTTATTGAAAAACAAGGGTTTGTTCCCGTTTTAGGCGACACCACACACCTTGAACACAATATTTTTGCCGGCACTGACACCGCCCGCGCCACCGATTTGCAGCAGATGATTGACAACCCTGAGATAAGGGCAATCCTTTGTGTACGAGGTGGCTATGGCTGTATTCGCATGGTTGGCGGTGTAAACTTCAGACCATTACGCCGTCGCCCCAAGTGGATAGCAGGCTTCAGCGACATCACAGTGCTGCACTCAGCCTTGTCGGCCATTGGCGTGGCAAGCATCCACGGCCAGATGCCGGTCAACTTCACAAGAGACAACACAAGCGCCAGCGAGCTTTTCGAGGTAATGCAAGGCCGACTGCCGCAATATGTTTTTTCGGGCAACGGCAACCGCCAGGGTACAGCCAAAGCCGATGTTATAGGGGGAAACCTTGCCGTCTTGTGCTCCATTATCGGCACTCAGTATCAGACCGACTGGTCGGGTAAGATTCTGTTTATCGAAGATGTGAGCGAACCGCTCTACCGCATCGACCGCATGATGCAACAACTGCGGCACGCCAACCTTCTGAAAGATTTGGCCGGCCTGGTTGTCGGTTACTTTACCGATGCCGAAGACAGTACCCCGTCGTTCGGAATGACAGTAAACGATATAGTTATGGACGCTGTTGCCGGCTACGATTATCCGGTGGCATTCGGTTTCCCGGCAGGTCACCAGCAGCCTAACAGTCCACTTATCTTCGGCCGAAAAGCCTGTCTAACAGTCAATAGCAGCGACGCTACGCTAAACTATTGAAAATAAAACCCTTTATCAGGTATTCTTACTTTCTCACTAGCTCCGGCTGAGCGAACAATGTCCGCCAGGCTGGGTCCGATTCGTATTGGGCAAAATCGTTGAAACCCATTGATATGGCTTTGTTGTACGATTCGACCATGCTGGCGCGGTCGTTTATCATAAGGTAGTAACGGGCAAACATCAGATAGACTCCCGGATTTTCGGGGTCGACAAGCTCGTAAATCTTCAGTTTCTTGTAGGCTTTTTCGGCATTGTTGTTCAAGATGTCGCTGTTGGCGAGCGAGTATGTCACCATACTCAGATAAGCCATAAGGCGCTTGCTGGCGACGCTCACCTGCTCGTCTTTGCTGGCTATGCTTTTCTCGAAATTCTCAACTTCGGTCTTCCACCAATCCAAATCGCGGTTCTCAATAGAGCCGATAAACTGTCCGCGCAGATGTATCTCTTTGAGCGACATCTCTTGCATTTTCTTCAGCTGACTGGCAAAAACAGGGCTCTCGCTCAGGTTGCTCATATACGACGACAAACGGATATCCTTGTCGAGCGAGCCATACCAGCCCTCAATGCGCAACAGCATCTCCGACGCTTTTATAAACCGTCCTTCCGACAGATACGCAGACACCGAGTCGCTCATTGCGGCGTAAACCGTCTTGAGCCATTTAACATCGGTAGGTTTCAGCCCGAAATGCATCGCGTTTATGTCGAAAGCCTGGAAGACAGTCTCATATGTAGCAGCCGACGGCCACTCATGCTTGCCGTCGAACACAACCGATGTGAACGGCATCTGCATATTGCTGAAAAGCGCCAAACTCTGCTGCATGTCGTGATAGTTGAAGTCGCAGTTGCCAACCAGACTGACATAGCAGAATGTGCTGTCGGGGCGGGCAGTAGGATTGACCGAACCACCGCAAGCCGCAACTCCGTGTATCTCAGGCATATTCAAACCATATAACATCGCTATTTTGGCACCGCCAGAAAAGCCGCTCAGATAGACGCGCTTGGTATCGACCGTACCCTGCGAAAGCACCTCGCCAACCATTCCGCGGACAATCTTTTCAGTCTCGCCAGCCGTCATACCGTTGCGCAAATCGTTGCTACCGAACAGCACATAGCCGTATTTGTCAGCCAGTTTGGCGTAGGCTTCCACCGGCAGATAACCCTGGCTGTGTGGGTCGAAGAAGATGATTGCTGGCATCTTGCCGCCGTTGGTTTGCGGAGTGTAAACTGTGTAGTGGATTGACGTGTCAGCGGCGCAGCTCTTAGTCTCCATTGTTCCGCTGACACCTGTTTTGTCTGTGTTGCCGCAGGCCTGAAAAAGAACGGCCGATGCAACTATTAAAATAGTTCTGATTCTCATTTTATTTGATTTGATGCTCCAAAAATAGAAAAATATCGACAGCCCGCATACTGACATCACGCATTATGGCAACCCGAATAACCGTTCGGCATTCAGTGTTGTCTGCTCGGCCACGGCCTCAATGCCAATGCCCTTTGTTTCAGCCATTTTTTGCGCTATCAGCGGAATGTAGCTGCTCTCGTTGCGTTTTCCACGGTACGGAACGGGCGCCAGATATGGACAGTCGGTTTCCAAAAGCAGATGACTCATATCTGTTTGACTTACAATGTCTGGCAAGTCCGATTTTTTGTAAGTAAGTACGCCGCCAATACCCAGCATAAAACCCATATCGATAGCCTGCCGCGCCTGTTCCAATGAGCCCGAGAAACAATGGAAAACACCGCGCAAACGACTGTCGGCAAGCGGCTCAAGCGCGCTAATGGTTTTCTCTATCGCATTGCGGATATGGACAATGACGGGCAGGTTCAACTCCTTTGCCCACCGCACCTGAGTGGCGAAAGCGTCGAACTGCTCGCGCTCAAATGTCTGGTCCCAATAAAGGTCGATACCGATTTCGCCAATGGCATAGAACCGTCGGCCGTTGGCAAGCATTTCTTCAACTTCCTTTAAATCATCTTTGTACGACGCGCCAACCGATGTCGGATGCAAGCCGGCGCACGGGAAGAAATGCTCAGGCGCAGAGTCGGCCAAACTGAGCATCGCCTGCCGCGATGTGGCATCGATGTCGGGCAGAATAAGACGCCTTACTCCGGCCTGAAAACTACGGCTGACAGCCTCGGCGCGGTCAGTATCAAACTCCTCGGCGTAGATGTGCGAATGGGTGTCAATGAAATCAAGCATAACCTCTCCTAAAAATCAAACTGCAAACCGGTCTTTACCTCGTTGCCGCCAAACGCCTGATAAAAAGCACATTGCGCGGCTATTCCAGTGCAGTGCGACGGCATTACAATCTTCACTTCCAATTGTTTCAGGAAGTCGATAGTGGATGCCAGGCGGTCATCGGCATGTTTGAGGTGGAAACCACCAACGACGCCGTAAACCGTGCCAACGCCCGTAACCTTGCGTGCCTGCTCAATAATGTTGCAGATGCCCGAATGAGCGCATCCCGACACCACAACCAATCCCTTGTCGGTTGTGACAGCCAAAGCCGAATCGTCGGCAACCACGTCGGGCTGACCGTCGGTGAAATGGAAGTGTGCGCGGCTCTCGTTCTCGAACGGCACAACACGCGGAATCTCGCCCAAAAAAACTATCTGCTCCGACAGCCACAACGGCTCGCGGGTAAGAACAAAGCGGTTGCCATGCGCCTCAATATCGGCTCGGGCAACTTCAATGGAAATATTACGCCCCGATGTGCCAGAGATGCGCTGCGCAAAGATGCCCGGATGAGCGACAATCGTTTTTCCGCTCAGATACTGCAAACCGTTGCCATGGTCGTAGTGGCCGTGGCTCAGCGCCACCGTCTCAATGGAGTCGATGTCGATGCCCATTATTCGGGCGTTGTCAAGAAACAAATCAGAAGCACCTGTATCAAACAGAATGCGCTTATCGGCCTCAACTGCAAACGACAATCCGTGCTCGGCCCTGCAGCGCGACGATGCCGATTTGTCTGACAATATGCTGATTTTTAGCGCGTTCATCTTATTGTTCAGGCCTTGCAGTATATCGGATTTGAAATCATCGCCTTTATTTTCAGCTTAATAACGCAGTTTTTTCTTGCGCGGCGTAATGCGGTGGATAAGAGCCGCCAACAGAAACGATACAATAATGCTGGCAACGCTCACTATCAACCATTTAACTATAACAGGAATATCGAAATGCTTCATAATCAAAATTCCTGTGATGACAGGCAGCGGATGTATGGCGATAACGCTCAGCACAAGCTCCGAAAGCCGTGCGGCGGTTTTGTTCTTCTTGTTAAAATATCTGAAAAACAACGTCTCGATAAAGAAACAACCGCCCATGCTTGCCATTGGCTCCCACAGCGACATGAAAAGCGATTGCGATGTCACGCGCCCCGATACTTCAGTCCAGCTGCCACTGTAATAGATTGACAAAACAAGCAGCGGAAAGCAGATGACGGCAAACGACACCCACGGGATTGAAAAACCAATGGAAACCTTTGTAACCCAACTGTTTCGGGCGGCAATAAGGCCGGAGCAGTACATGCCCACAAAAAGCGCTATATATCCGACGTGCATAAGCGAGTAAAAATCGGAAATTGGAGCAAAAATCCTGATGACAAACGACGCAACACCCACGCCCAGCACAAACAGCGCCGAACGCAGCTGCGCCGACTGCTGACGGAGTTCGATTATCACCTGCATGCGACGCTCGAACCATTTCTTGTATATGCAGTAACAGATGTTGAATATCAGAATCACAACAAAGAAGAAGAACGGACCTGAATTAAGCTGCTGCCAGCAAAACTCAAGCATCGACCTGCTCAACAGCGACTCAACATCGAACTGATTGACCATCAGATATATGCCTGGCTGAATAATGAGCAGGAAAAGAAGCATCAAACCGCCTATTCTGACAATGGTGTGCCAAAGAAAAGTGATAGGCCCGTAACGCTCGTAAAGCTTGAACGCGCTGCTGCCGATAATGGTGGCGAGAATGGCCATTAATGTTGTCCGCATCATCAGAATAATGGTGACCGTTGCCATGTGCGGAAGTCCCTCAAACGATGTCTGGTCGGCCTCAAACCAGCCACCCATGACACTGTATATAACCATCGCCTGGATAAACACCAGCACGCACGCCAATGTGACGCGCAGCGGATGCATAAAATGATATTTATCCGATTCCAACACTATTGATTTGTTTGCAGAAAACAAGGATACACAGAAATGAGTTACAATCCAAATTTAATTAGTTAATAAAACTCGAGGTCTCAAATTTCCGATAAAACGCATGGCTTTAGTTAATTCGATTAGTTGGTTGGCGGAATTTAGATTAATAGTTAAGTCCGAACGCCCAAAGAGGCACAATGTTGCTGTGCCCGATTTCTCATATTGGCCTCACCTTAAATAAAAAAATCCCTCAATGAGGGAGAATTTTATCGGTTTTGCTCCCTCAATGAGGGAGTTTGAACACGTTGACACCGTTTTTTTCGCACAGACTACACTATCCCGATTGCTCGGGAGCACTGATTTTCACAGTTTTCTTGCAAAACAACACAACTGCATTTTCCCAAATATTTTTTCCCGCGCTGAAAGCGCAAAACAACTCAGCCCAAGGCAAGCGAAGCGGCGCCTTGGGTAACATTCCATACAAAATGGGCGCCCTGAAAGGGCAACTCATAAATACACCAATATGAGTTGCGCCTTCAGCGCGCCATATTGTCGGGTTCGTATTACCCAACGTGCCGTTCGCTGCGCTCACTCTGCGTTGGGCTATGTGCGAGTTGCGCTTTCAGCGCGGTCTTTTCTCGCTTTCTACTTCAATTATTGTTTCAAGAAACCTAATCCATAAACCATAGGCCGCATTTTGTCAGATAGTTTATTGAACAATGCGGTAAAATCTTTCAATTCGGCTGGTAAGTAATTGTCAACAAGAGCCTTTATTTGATACCAGCCACAATCCCAGTTCATTATTTGATATTCAGGATGTTCCTGATTGAACAATTGGCGATATTTAAATGTTTTTTCTGTCAGTTCAATCGCCTTGTCAAGCACAAGTTTTGCCTCTGCCGACAATTGTATATTTTGAAGTCGTTGATATACATAGCGCTCCGTATCGGTACGTGCTTTTTGGTAGGTTTCGGCAAATTTGTTGGTATCCGCAAGTTCCATTATGCGATTCTTCGACATAAAGAAAAACTCGTTTTTAATGTTCCATTTTCTTCCCATATGTTCCACATTGCGCAATGATGATTGATTGGACGAATTGTCGAAAAGAGCATACACAATACTGTCATTTACAAACTCTTGCCATTTTTCGTGTTGCTCATTTGGGGCGATATATTCGAATTTACTATTTATCCAATCTTTTGTGATAAGCTTTCGTGCAGCAAAAAGCGTCACACATTTATAAAAATTATCTTCTTGAATCTCAACTGTTGCCACGTGCCGAGATACTGGCATTGTCATAAAATAGACACCGGAGACATTTGCATCGATATTGTTCGCATCATTAATTAAATAGCCTTTATTATCTGATACTTTCTTTATTGTATTTGATAAATTCAATGATGATTTGGCAGTTATAATTTCAAGATTCTTTTTAACTTTTTTCTCGCTATTAACCCAATCGGATGCAGATAATGCATTATCCATATTATAGATGCATATGCGCTTAAAATCAACAAGTTGACCATCTTTGAAATCAATTGGTTTCATATAAAAATCATTCTTGTTCAATGTTTTGCCATTTGTCCATACGGAAAAAGATATTCCCCACGAATCAGCGACATCAGAAAAGTGACTTGCTTGAAATGTACAAGCATCGTGATATTCAAAATGGTCAAGAAAAATTTTTCTGAACTTTGAGTAAGAAGGCCCGCTTAAAAAAAGTGTAGGACTATATAAACCAATAGCGACATTAGTTAAATTGTAATCTTGTTTGATTCTCAATATCCTATACAAGAATTGTGTGTACATATTCTGACTACAACTTCCTATTTTGGCTTCCATCATTTCTGTATGAACAATTGATTCCGAGCACCCTTCCTTATGTTTTGTATTGGCACCGCCACTACTTGGTGTTCCATATGGCGGATTAATAAAGAACAAAATCGGCTTATCTGATTTCAGCGCACTCAACAAACCTTGTGGTACTTTAGTTCCATATAAATTTGGTTCAATCGGGTCGTTCAGGAAATCCATTTGAAATTTTGTCGCTTCACTATTGTAGTGCTCACCCATCTGTAATTCCGATTCTTCCAATGTGCTGGCATACAATTCCTTAAATTGATAGTCGCGAGTCAAGTTTCCTGTTCCCCAACAGCAATCCCAAACCACATATTTATCTTTCCAATCGTCACCAAAATGTTCGCAGAGCATACTATGAGCATAGTCAACAAAAGGTGTCGGCGTAAAATAATCGCCACCTTTACGACGTGTGGTATCTTCAATCAAGCGGTCTGCAATTTCAGTAAACTTGTTGCGCTCCGCCATCGAATAATCGCGATTGAAATAGCTGAAAAACGACTTAAAGGCACTGCCATTGATTGTAATCTTTTTACCATTAGCAATAAGTATAGACGGGTTCGTGGGATGCTGATAATAATTGTCCTTATCAGTAATTGTTCCAATAAAAGCAGCCGTCAAATCATATGACTTAACCCTATGTGAATTGCTGATTACATTAGCAACAAAATATTCGTAAATAGTTTGGATGTTATGTATTGTGACACGTACCAATCGCTGAACATTGTCTGCCAAAGAGATTATTTGTTCCGCCACATTTTTGAACGAAAAAGTTTCATTCACATCGTATACGAATGGAACAATGTCTGCGTCATTGGCAATTTTCAAAACCAAATCTGGGTTTTCGGCAGCAGCATTTGAGGGAGCTTTGCTCCAATCAACTTGTTCGTCAAGATATTTGGTTAAGCAGTTGGAATGAAGCACAAAGCATTCATTGACATCGCCAACCATTATAACATTTGGTAATCTGTTACCTACCTGTTCAAAACGTTGAAGATAAAAGAGAACTTGCACAAGCACCTTGGCTCGTGCTGCAGGCACATTCAGCTTCTCATCTAATTTATACTCAACTAATAGACCGAGATATTTATTTGCTTCGGTAGTTGTATCAATATAGGTATCGCATTCGTGTGGATGTTGGATTTCGATGTTCTTAAAATACCTTCTTAAACCTTCGTTATAGGTTCCTTCCACATCTTTCTCATCTGTAGCTGTGTGGATTCGTTCGTAAAACTTACTGCCCATAGTGTTGATAGTTTAGCTGGCACCAACTACCAACACAAATCATTGAACCAGAAAAAAAGAAAGGCGCGGACCTTCAACTACTCACGTTCACGAGGAGCCTCGCAAGAACCCCGCCACCTATCATAGTTTCTGTCCACACCCGAAGGTGTGACATTTATGATAGGTGCGCAGGACGAAACTAATGCTGCCTGTGAACGTTTATTGCTCTTATTCTGGTGTGAACCAAGAGTTTGCGAGGCTTTTGATTCGAACGTGAATAATAGTCAATGCGTTATGTTAATACTAAAATCAGATTCTCTATTCCGTATAAAGTGCGTTTTAAATTTTACTCAAAAATATGCGTTTGGCGCGAAAAAGCAAATAAGAAGGCTGTGTGTGTGGCGTGATAAAAACAGAAAACCCCTCAACTTTCGTCAAGGGGTTTTGTACCCGGAGCCGGGGTCGAACCGGCACAGGGGTGAACCTACTGGTGTTTGAGACCAGCGCGTCTACCGATTCCGCCATCCGGGCGTTTCCGTAAAAGGCGTGCAAATATAGATAATTTCAAAAAGCGGACAAACTTTTTTTAAATCATTCAATCTCCTCAAAATCAACATATTCACCGTCGGTCGGTTTGAAATGCTTCTTTTTCGGCTCGTTTTGGTAATAAACTCTGTCGCCACCCGGCGTTGTCTGACCATTTTCGTAGCTATTGCCGTTATTGTTCATATTGCGTCCGAATATCAAGCGGACAACAGCTCGAGCTATGAATACGAAAAGATAGACAAATAATATTGTTGTTAACAGGAAATACAGCATGTCATCGATTGTAAATGATTAATAATGCGCAAAATAGCGATGCCGCCGACAATATCCACTCGCTTTGAATGCGGGGAATGCGTTTCTGCCTGGTGCCAACCAAGCCAGCCACCAGCAGAACAACAAAGAACAACGGCGCTGCCAGCAAAACCAATGGCAGCGGTTGCAACTGCAAAAAGCCGAGAGCCAGTGAGTAGATGAAGGCGTTGATGCCGGCAAATGTTGCAACAGTTGCCAGTCCGCCAATAAAAGCGGTGTTCACCGAGCGTTTTGTCGGGGCAAGTTTAAATCCGTCGTAGGCGGCTTTCAACGACATAACCAACATCAGACTTGCCGATAACCAAATGTTCATCTGCGTGTCGAAAAATTGTGAGCCGAAGTTGCCCAGCAACATTCCGCCGCAGGTCAGCGCCCCTACAATCAAGGTGCAGAGGGCAAATTGGAGCAGAAACTTGCTTATAGCAAACCGCTGTTCGATAAACGAGGCCACAAGCGCTATGGCAGCCACATCGGCGGAGGTGGCAATCAGTAGAAAAACAAAAAGATACGCCGCCATTATCGGTTTAGTTTGTAGTTGAACAGATATTGGTCGTTGCCGCCGACAATCAGGTTGTAGTAGGCCTGCCCGGTCTTCATCACCCCGATGCTGAAACGCGTTTTGCCGCGTAGCGGGAAGCCTGGCATCACTTGTCCCTTGCTGTCAATCAGATAGATATGCGCCGATTCGGTTTCGGTAATTCCTATGGCCGTCTGCGTGCTCGACAGCTTGTAATAGGCCGGACGCTGCGTTATCGGCTCGCCGAATTTGTACTCGAAAAGTTTCTTGCCATTGAAATTGTAAACCGAAAGAACATTATCGTCAACATAGATTAACTCTGGTTTTGAGTCTCCAGTAATATCTTCAATGTCAAAGAAATGCGCTGGTGTGAAATCACCAATTTTGCGTTTCGAAACTGAACCGTCGAAGTGCAGGAAGCAGAGCGTGCCGTCAGTTGAGGTGCGGACAAGCGCCGCCGCCGAGTCGCCCATAGGCCGCATGTATTTGAGTTCGTTGTTGACCGACGGACGGATGCGCTCCTTGAAATCAACACGCATGTTTCCGCGTCTGTCAATCAAGTAGATGCGCGAGGTGTCGGTTATTGAGATGTAATCTTTGTCGTTGTTGATGAAATGCTGCGCGGCGGTTATCGGCATCTGATTGGCGCGTTGCAGCGAGAAGTCGGGAAGTGTCTTTCCGTCAATCGAATAGACGTGGATATCGGCATTGGCGCACTCCACAAACAGACGATAGTTGCGGTTTTTCGAGTAGTCGAACACCGCCACGGGCAGGTTTGTCGGGCTGGGCAACGTTATCGGATAGCGGTCCACATGGTTGCCATTGCGGTCAATCAGATACATCTTGGTTGCCGTGTTGAAGAATATCTGCAACTTGCCATTGCGGTAATAATCAACCTGTTGCACTGTCCCGATTATCGGTTCGTCAATGTGTTTCTTCCACATTGTGCGGCCGGCGGCGTTTATCAGATAGATATTGTTGCGCAGGTCCTGAATAAAGATTTCCTTCTCGCCCGTGTTATGGTTGTCGACAAAAACCGGCTTGAAAGCTGCAAGCGTGTCGAGATGCGACTCCCACAGTGTTGATGCGGTGTTGGAGTGCGTCGGCTGGTGGCGGAGGAACGTGTTGTGGTACAGAAATCCGTCCTCAACCGAGAACTGCCAAATCAGACCGTAGAAATTGTAAATCGCCTCCTGATTGTTATGGAAGCCGATAACATTTCCGCTCGACAGAATGCGGCTCAGCAAGTTTTCCGAACCCGTGAACGAGAGGTAGGTGTAGAAGTTAGTCTTGTTGGTAATGTAGTTGTCGAACTGGTTGAAATCGGGGTCGAAGTGCAGATTCTTGTGCAGCACATTGTCGTAAACAAATCGCGAAACCACATTGTAGGTGTCACCAAAGACAAGCATGTTGTCGTATGCGCAGATGTATTGCGCCTTGCACTGCCCGAACCAAGGCCCAAAAATGCGCGCCGGCACTTGCTCAAGCGGCATCTCATAAATGTCGAAACGGGCGTCGTTGTCAATTCTGAACTCCTTGACCGACGGACTAGCCGTTTTACCACGGACAAAATAATCGAGCAACTGACCGGCCTCGTAACGGCCTTTCGCTTCAATTACAAAAATCGAAGTGCCGTCGGGCATGGCTATCTGCATCAGACCATGATTAAAATTATCCGCCACAGTGCTTATTGCAGTGTTGCCAAACGTCTGTTTCACAAGATTTTGGTTGGTCTGGTAGCGGTTAAGCTGTCCAACGCTTTCCATATACGACTCAAGCGCGCGCTGGTACCGGCCAAAATTGCTTAGTCCGAACCACGAGAATCCGTTGACTCCCATTGGCACGTTCTTGGTTAGGTTCGACTGCACCGATTCCTGTCCTTCAAACAGTTGTGACCATTGATTCTTGACCGACGACTGCAGCGTGTAGCCATTGACAAGCCAGTTGCTGCCTTTCATGCTCAAATCGAAACCGCCCCAGTCAGAGAATGTCTGTATGGCCATATCGCTGAACAGGTTGTTGACAAACTGCTTCTGAATGAATGGGTTGAGGAATTTGAACTGAAGATAGATGTTAGCATCGACATTCTTGCCAGCCCATTGTTTAACTTTCAAAAACGACGGATTCTGGCTTATCCCGAAGGTGTTGGTTGTCTGCCGAACCGACTCCTGCATCAGCATCTCGTTGGTTGTGGCCAACAGATAGCCGTGGACAAATGTCAAGTAACAGACAATTTTGGCATTCTTGCTGTTTGTGTATTTGTAAATCTTGGCCTGCTCATACTTTTCGGTTGTTATGCCGCCCGACTTTTCCAGAATGCCAACCATCTGCTCAAGTGCCCGGCGGCCTTGCGCGTTCGAGTTGAATGTCATTACCGCAAGCGGCTCATATTCAAGCCTTGTAGTATTGTGGAACGACACCAGAAACGGTTTGTCTTTGAACGACTCGGCCAGCTCGCTGTTGGTTATGAGCAACGTGTCGAGCGCGGCCAGATTCTTGGCAAAATCCTCGGCAAATGTCAGCTCCTTGATGTCGGCAAAAACCTTGTTGCCTTGTATGTTCTTGAGAAAAGTGCGTGGCGATTTAACCTCGATAATGGCGGCCGAACTGACTGGCACGGCATCGACAGCCGACACCACATCGTTCTGCTGCATCTTGAAATACCAGTACGACGCGCCAAGTGCGCCAATAACCAGGACTATTGCAACAATGAAAAAAATCTTCTTTCCCATCGCCGGATGCTTTTAGAAATAGAATTCGTCCTCCTGCTCGCTACTGTTGTGACTCTCAGTCTGTTTCTCGTCGTAATCGGGGCAGTCAAACACTTCGTTCCAGTCGGCAGGCTTTTCAAACCTTTCGCTTTCATTATACGGAAGATTTTTGTCGTCGTAAACCTTTCGCATATATCCGGCCCAGATAGGCAGAGCCATGTAGGCGCCTTGTCCGAAGGTTGTCTGGTCGAAGTGGACGCTGCGGTCCTCGGCTCCGGTCCAGACGCCTGTAACCAGGTTGGGAGTGACGCCCATAAACCAGCCGTCGGAATTCTCCTGTGTTGTTCCTGTTTTTGCGGCTACTTGCGCGGTTATCTGCCACGGATAGTCGTCGCGCCAGATGCGTGAGCCGGTACCCTTGCGAACAACGCCCTGTAACAAGTTAAGCATCAAGTAAGCTGTGCGCTCGCTTATGGCCTCGTGCTTCACCGGTTGGAAGTTGGCCAAGACGTTGCCGTTCTTATCCTCGATTCGTGTTACAAAAATCGGTTGCGTATAAACGCCTTTGTTTGCGTAGCAGCAGTAGGCGCTAACCATCTCGCACAGCGTGAGGTCTGCCACACCCAAGCATATTGACGGATAGCGCGGAATATCGCTCTTAATACCCATGTTATGAGCCAATTGTGCCACGGCTTTCGGTTTGAAACGGTTCATAAGCCAAGCCGCCACGTTGTTGAGCGACTGCGCCAAACCATATTGCAGCGACACCTCGCGGCCAATCAGCCTGTCGCTGCTGCCCGATTCAGGCGCCCAGGTAACGCCGGTTGTCGGGTCGGTAATTGTCACCGGCACATTGAGCACACGGTCGCAAGGCGTGAAGCCGTCCATCATGGCCAGCGTGTAGAGGAATGGCTTGAAAGTTGAGCCCACCTGACGTTTGGCTTTCGTAACGTGGTCGTATTGGAAATGACGATAGTCGATGCCGCCCACGTAAGCTTTCACATAGCCAGTATGCGGGTCCATCGACATCAGTCCCGACTGCAAGAAATGCTTGTAGTAGCGCATCGAATCCATCGGTGTCATAACGGTGTCAATGTCGCCGCGCCACGAGAAGACGCTCATCTGCGTCGGGGTGTTGAAGTTCTTTTCAATCTCCTCCATCGACATTTTTTTCACCTTGCTCAGCACGCGGTAGCGCTCGCTCCACTTCATCGACAAGGTCATGATGTTGTTCACTTGCTCAGGTGTGAGTTTGTCGGAAAAAGGAGCGTTGGCATGTCCTTTTTTCAGATAGTCGAAATTCCGCTGGAGCGTGTTTTTCAGATAGTCGCGTACGGCCTCCTCGGCATATTCCTGCATCTTCGAGTTGACGGTGGTGTAAATCTTCAAACCGTCTTTATAGATATTATAAGGAGTGCCGTCAGGTTTCAGATTGCGGTTGCACCAGCCGCGCAACGGGTTTGTGGCCCACTCAACCGAGTCTTCGATGTACTGCGCCTTCGACGAGTAGCGGCTGCGGTCGGGCTTTGTTGCGTTCATCTCGATGCGCAGGAACTCGCGGAAATAGGTAGCCGAACCCTCCTTGTGGTCAACGCGGTGGAAGTCGAGACCCAAGGGCAGTTGCTTTAGCGAGTCATACTCTGCGCGTGTCAGCTTATTGTTGTTAAGCATCTGATACAGAACCACATTGCGGCGCTGCAAGGTTTGCTCGGGGCGACGTATTGGGTTGAAAAGCGCCGGGTTTTTGGCCATGCCAACAAGCATTGCCGACTGCTCGATGCGGAGAGCCTGCGGTGTAGTGTTGAAATATATTCGTGCAGCCGACTTCACGCCCACAGCCTGGTACATAAAGTCGAACTGATTGAGATACATGGCGATAATCTCCTCTTTGGTGTAGCTGCGCTCAAGCTTAATGGCGATAACCCACTCGCGGAACTTACGGTTGACAACCTGAAGCGCGTTGTTGAAATTCTCACGCGGGAAAAGCATCTTGGCCAGCTGCTGAGTTATGGTACTGCCGCCGCCCGAACTTTTGTTGCCCGATACTATGGTCTTGAAAAAGACACGTATAAGTCCCGGAAAATCGACTCCCGAATGTTTGTAGTAGCGTTTGTCCTCGGTCGAAATCAGAGCGTCGACAAGATAAGGCGACAGCTCATCATAGGTGCTGGTGGAGCGGTTCTCTTTGAAATAGGTGCCCAGCAACAAACCGTCTTCGGAATAAACCTCCGACGCAAGGTTGCTCTTCGGATTTTCCAACTCCTCAAACGAGGGCATGAACCCGAGGTTTCCGTTCCAGATGTTGTAGAACAATACTATTAGTAAAATAACTGGGAAACAGACGATTGACCATAAAATAATCTTCCGTTGCTGCTGTTTTGTAATAGATAGCGCCATATCAATTAGTTTTACACGCAAATATAGAACAACAATCCACATTTGCGGTTATCTATTCTAAATCAATGTTGTTCCAAATGCAAATTTTTGAACGCCGACACTCCGGCACCGGCTCCCAACTAACGTTTTTTGATTGTTTCGGTCTTGGTGTCGTAGTTAAGATAATAATCGCCAAGGGGCAGTCCCGATACATCGACCGATAAGCCTGTGCCGCGGCTGATTAACGCTCCTTTCGAATTGTAAACCTCGTACATTGTTTCGGCCGAGAATTTTATTTCGCTGTAAGGCTTTGTGAATGAATAAGTAATGTCGGCCGTTGTTGCCCGATAGCGCAACTCCTTGCCATATCGCGGGCGGCGTGTGTAGTCGACTTGCTTAACGCGGAAACGGTTGTTGCCGTTGTGCACATTGACATCAACGGTGTAATTGTTGGTGCCCGATGTGCCTTTGCCGTCAATGGTTGCCACTTTTATCCATTTGTTCCAGCGGAACTGCTCCACAACAAACGGCAGCGCTCCGCTCTCGCCCGTGGTGGTGAATTTCAGTTTGTCTTTCTCAATCTTGATTGTCGTTACAGTGAAGGTGCTTTGAGCTTTCAGCACTTCGGGATTGATAACCTTGGGCTCGCAACCGTTCTGGTGCTTTATCACAACGGTTATGTCGGAGCCCTTTTCCAGGTTGAGCGCGCCCAAATCGATTTCGAAAGCGCTTGAGTTAATCTCGTCGGAAGTGGCGGTGCCGTTGACCTGCACCTCGGTAACGCAGAACCCGTCGCCCTCTGGCGCAAACGGATTCATAACGTAGAGGTTCGAGCCTTGGTAAATCCCCGTCAGAACCAGTTCCCCGGCCCAACAGAAGGTGCTGCTTATTGTCAAAATCAATACAAAAATGTATCTCCTCATCTTCTGTTTTTCTTAAAATCTGACTTTAACGTATCAAAACTAAAACAAATTTGTTCTAAAACAAAAATCAGTTGACAAATGCCGCCGACACCATAGTAAACAACCGTATTTGAAACGTGAACCGATTTACTTGGTTTTTGCCAGAATATCGCGGTAAAACTTCTCGACATCAGTCCATTTATAATATGGCGCTGTCTTGCTTTCGAGCGGCAGTTTCACCTCGTTCTCGTTCAGCATTACTTTCACAAGCACGTCTTTCGACTTGTCCGACTTGTAGAAAATCATCTGTATGTTGCCCGCCATGGGGATGATTTTGTAGTCGCACCAAACCTTGTAAAGTTCAGCGAAATCGGTAACCTGAGCCGTTGTGCCCTCAAGTTGCATCAAGCTGGCAAGCGGCGCCAAACCGGTATCGTGACCAAAACGCAGGTTGGCCGATACACCGTTTCCGGCTAGAGCCTTGTCAGCATCGTCGAGGATAGTGGCGAGCAGGTTGCGACCACACCATGCTCCACGTGAATCGGCATACGGGCAGTTGCTGAAGTTGGCGTACCAGTAAACATTGGTAAGCTGCCAGTTGTCGAACATCTCGTCGGCGGTGAAGAAGTCGCTGAAATCGAAGTCAAGGTCATCGATATTCTGCATGTTGCACTGAATATCAAACAGCTTGCGCATAAACTGATGTCCGTTCACTTTGGTACGGATGTATGCCGTGTCAGCAAACACCTGTTTCACAAGTCTTTCGGGATGACAAAGCGCATGGTCGAGTGAGTCGTTTGCGCGGCGGAAACCGTCGGTGCGGTTCAGATAACGAGTAACTGAATCGCGCTCCTCGTTATTGATGTAGCTCATTATGCGTTTGCTAGACTCGGTTGTAACGTTCAGAGTTGGACGCATTGCTTTCATCTTCTGCATAAAAGCATCCATACTGCACAGAACGCGGTGCGATGTCGATGATTTGACAACAATGTTGGCGTTGTCAGCAAACACCTCGGGGAATGAATTGACCATACGTTCGGCAATACCTTGATGTTGGTTGAAGCCCGTCTGCGTAAGGTCGCCGGCGCGGTTGATGCCGTCTTCGCAGAGGCGGTCCACTCGGTTTTTCAAGTCTTTTCCCGCTTCGGTAAGAGCGTTAGCGTCATCGGCGGCTTTCATTGTGCGTTGCAGCATAATGTAGTCGAATCCCGAATAGTGATAACGCGAGCCGTGACGGCCATAATGGCTGATATAGAATGGTTTGTAGCCTTTAGGCGCTGGTGTTTGCGGTTTTATTTCAGGCTGATAAGCCATATTGTTGCCCGCCGTTTTTTTCAGGTTGGCAAGCATTTCCTCTTTGGTTGTCTGCGCCTGCAGCAGCATGCACGACAAAATCCCGATAGTTGTAAGTAAGATACTTTTTCTCATAAAAAATTGATTTTTCCAAAAGTAAAAAAAATAACACAAACGCAAACTGAAAACACAAACACAGACATAAAATAAGCGGGGCCGCCATATTACTATGACAGCCCCGCAAACACAGATTATAAATATTAATTAGGTGAGTCTTTTATAATAATCACTTTACTGCAACGCGTCCAGCGGTGTTTCCAACGCGGACAATATAGACACCTTGTTTAGGCATTTGTATTTCGGTGCGGCTGTCAGTTGCAAGAGTCTTGGCAACCATGCGGCCATTGATGTCGAACACAATGATTTCACTACCATCGGCTTCAGCCTCAACAACAATGGTGCGCTCGAAAGCATAGATGCTGACAGCTGCAACGGCCTCCTCCGACACTGCTGTTGCGGGTTCGTTGTTGTTATTCCCACCGCCTTGGTTTTCGTTTCCTTGGCCTTCATTTCCGCCCTGATTTTCACCACCTTGTTCGCCTGTTGCCGGAATTATTTCCTGTGCTACAAGTGTTTCGTGGCAAACCGAGCAATGCGAGCCTTCAGTCAAACCATCAGTTGTAGCTGTGGCTGCAACAGCCTCATCAACAACAACTGTGTGGCCATTGGCCGGGGTTGTAATATGCGTGCTGCTGACCACAATGTGGCAAACCGAGCAATAGACAACCGAGTCGTAGGAGCCTGTCTCGGTGCAAGTGGATGACATTATGTTCTCGAACAGAACGCTGTCGGCTTTGTGACCAATGGCAGGAATACTGTCGCCGTACTCGTAAATCTTGCCGCAGAGTGCACAGCTGAGATTGCCCTCGAATCCTGCATGTGTGCAAGTAGGTGCAGCGGCGTAAAGTATTGTCGTATCGCCGTTGTGCTGGCAATCAATGCGGGTAATGGCAATGTCAACGCTTTCAAGAACATAGTTGCCGGCATCAGCGCCTGCATATTTTGCAGTGGCTGTGTTAGCGCCAAGCTCGAGAGCCTTGAATTCGGTCCACTGCCATTTCTCGGGCAGAGTCACAAGCTGGGTGTTGATGAAGCGAGTCTCAATGGTTGCCTCGGGCTTGTTTGGCGCCTCTGGTGCTTTGTTAATGATGAGTGAGCCGTCGGTGATAGCAAACTCAACATCGGCAAAGTTGGAGTTCAGGTTGCTGAAATTGCTTGCCGAAAGCTGCATCGGGTAAGTGCCGGCGGTGGTGCCGCTTATTGTTGAATCACCATTGAAGGTAAAATCGTTTTCAGAATAGATGTCAAGTTCATCGTTTATTTCGAATGTGTAGCCTTCAACACTCTGTTCCTGAGCGTTATAAACAACCACGCTACTGTTTCCAGTGATAGTTACAACAACACCTGTCTTTGGCGCAATGCTGAATGTTGCCGAACCACTGACTGTGTAATTGCCGTCGGCATTATCGGTTATTGTCACGTTTTTGCTTCCGGCATTGGTGACATCGGTAGAATAGGCAACCTCGTACTCTGATTCAGAAATAGTCACGGCGCCGTCTTTCACTGTTACTGTAGGTGTTTGGGCCAAACCGTTATAGGTGAACGATGTAGCACTCAATTCGATTGTCGGATTTTCAACCACCTTTGGCGCAATTGCAAACCCGGTGGTTTTGGCTGTTGGCAGTTGGTAGTTGTTGTTGCTCAAGCCTTCTGCCGTGGCTGTATAAGTGCCGGCATTGGTCTGTGCGCCACTTACTGTTACTTCGCAAACATCGCCACTAATCAAACCAGAGGCAGTGGCTGTTGGTGCTTGTGCTGTTCCATTGTAGAAGAACGAGGTTTCACCCCACGCAAGCGTTACTTCTTTCGGATTGATAGAGAACGACTTAGTATTGTCTTCGGGCAGTTCGTAATTTGGGTTGCTTAAAGACGATGCAGTAGCAGTCAGGTTTGTTCCTGCGCTGATTTGTGCGCCGCCAACTGTAACTTCGCAAACATCGCCCACAGCCAAACTTGTGGCTGTAGCCGACGGAGCTTGAGCTAAACCGTTGTAAGTGAACGAAGCCGTTCCCCATTCAAGCGTTACCACCTTAGGAGTGATGGTGAATTGTTTGCTGATGGTTCCGTTCCAAGTTGCTGTTGCCGCATTTGCCTCACCTGCATTGGTGTTATTACTATATGTCACTGTGGCAGAACCGTCATAGGTGAATGTTTTTCCGCACATTGTTCGACCAACAGTAACATCAAGCCCGCTTTCGAGTGTATAGGCCGAACCTTTGTAGGTGTAGCTTGTGGTGTTGAATGTTATGTCGGAATCCGTAAGATTTTCGAAAACAAAGCTGCCGTTGCCGCTGAAGTTGAATCCCGAAATGTTTCCGTTGCAGACCATTCTGCCATTGTTTATGAGAGCACGAGTGGTAAGCGTTGAAATTGAAGCGTCAGCTGGAATTACCAATGTTTGGCCGGCCTCAACGGTATAGTCTTCCAATAATACCACATTGCCTGAAACTGTGATTGTATTGCCTTCGGAAACAAGCATTCCCACGCGGTCGTGCGAATTATCAAGCACGGGGCTTGCATCCTCACCAACCGTTTGGAACCACGGACCTTCGTTGGTGCCACCATTCAAAAGCAAGGCTACTGCACCGCAAGCAAGTTGGTCAGCTGTCACCGGGGTGGTATTTTGCCCGTCAGCTAATGTTGAACCTGGCGTAAATGTCTCAGTACCCGTACTATTCTGCACTGTTCCGTTTCCATCGGTAGCACAACCTGCCAAATAATAACAATTGTTTTTAGTGCCGCTTTTACCACAAAGGCCGCCTACATAATTGCCACTACCCGAAACTATACCAGTGTTGAGACAGTTGGTAAGACCGCCCCAACTACCATTAATACCTCCTACAGAAGAACTGCCAGAAACCGTACCAGTGTTGTAGCAGTTGTTTTCAACGACATAATTGGCACAACCACAAATGCCGCCTACATCAGAAGAACTGCCTGAAATCGCGCCAGTGTTGTAGCAATATTCCAGAGTGCTTTTTTCAGAATAACCACTGATTCCGCCCACAAAAGACCTATCACTACCACTGCCAGAAACCATACCCGTGTTGTGGCAGTTGGTTGCTTTGTTATCAGCCGTATTCGTTTTTCCAATGATTCCACCAACATATTTACCTATTGCTTCCACATTGCCAGTATTGTAGCTGTTTTCTATTGAAGCCGTACCAGCCATCCAGCCAGTAATGCCGCCTATAAACCCGTTTTTGCTTGCATCATTAGCCGAGTATGAATAAACCTTGCCGGTATTGTAGCAGTTGGTTATTTTACCATTAAACTGTATACCGCAAATACCACCAACACATCTAATATATGCGCTGATATATCCTGAATTGTGACAGTTTTCAATTACTGATGACCCAGTCATATATCCACAAATACCGCCTGCATCACTATCACCAGTACCATTTACGGCGTCAGTCGGATTACTTGCATAAACAGTAGATGCATTGTAACAATTTGATATTTTAGTGTTGCCATCAACGTAGCCGCAAAAACCAGCGACAAATTGATACCCACGGAAATAGGAATCAATGATACTTGTATTCTTAATGGTTGCATTATTAGTAGAATAACCAAACAAACCCACATACGATACATTGTCATCATTTAAATACAAACCACTAATAGTGTGTCCGTTACCGTCAAACTTTCCTTCATATTTATTGGTGTTTGTACCTATCGGCGTCCAAACCGTAAAATTGCTGCCGTTGCCGTTTAGAGCGCCCGAGCCGTCGGTTTTCAGCACATTGCTGTTTACTGTAATGTCGCTCATCAAGACGGCGTTTGCATTAGTTGTGCCACTGTTCACTATCTCAGCAAAACCATACAGCTGGCTGGCATTTGATATTGCATAATATCCTATATAATCTGAAGTAAGTCCCAGCGACTGGTAATTGCTTTGCGACACGACTGTAATTTCGGGCAAAAATGTGGCGGTATATGTTTTTGTCTCAGTAGCCGAAATCGTATGTGTTTGAGCACCACCATCGCTCCAACTAACAAACATACAACCAGTTTTTGGTGTTGCTGTTAGGCGGACACTACTTCCATAACTATATGTTCCGCCTCCTGTAACCGAGCCGTAGTTTGTATTGTTGGGAACGACTGTTACAACCTGATTCCAATAAACAGTTCCCCAATACCAAGAGCTATTCCAGTCTGAAGGTTGCGCATCAGACGTCATGTTACAATAGATTTTACCTACATGAACAGCATTATATCCCATTGTTGTAACAGTGGTAGGAATGGTGATTGAAGTGATGCCAGACCCGCTGATTCCATAAGTTTCAATGGTTTTAACATTGCTCGGAATAGTAAGGGAAGTCAGATTTGTGCAATTGCCAAACGCATCCTGTCCAATGGTTTGTACCGTGCTCGGGATAGTATATGATGATTTTGCGGGAGGGATTCGGACAAGTTTTGTTTTGTTCTTATTATACAATACTCCGTTATTATCCACAGAATAGTTGACTGAGCTGGATGATACAATGAATTTTGTCAGACTGGTGCAGCCATCAACTGCGGAAGCATACATTGTGGCGTTATCTCCTATGGTTAGTTGTGTAAGGCTGGTACAGTTGCAAAACGCACCATCATCTATTAGTGTTATACTGGGATTGTTTCCAAATGAAACACTACTTAAGGCACTACATTCAAAGAAAGCGCCTCCCCCGATAGTAGTAACACTTGTAGGAATTGATATTGATGTCAACGCTGAACATTCCAAGAATGCATATACAGGAATGCTTGTGGTTTTTCCGCTTAATGTTACGCTTTTAAGTTTTGTGCATTCATAAAAAACACCTTCGCCAAATGTTGGTACAGTTCCATAGCTCGAAGTCGGCAGAGTGAATTTTTGTAAATTGGTACAACCTTTGAAAGCGTAACTTCCAATATTTTCAACCTTATTTCCGTTAGAAAACTCCATGGTTCCCAGACTTGTACAATTCTCAAACGCATGCTCACCAATATTTGTAAAAGTGTAATTGAAACCAACCTCAAAATAGAGATTTTTGCAATCACAAAAAGCATAATTACCAATGTTGCGGACCATGGTTGTAGATCCGTTGCCGTAAAACAATCCAAGATTGGTGCACCCGTAAAATGCATAATCACCAATGGTTGTAAGATTTTCATTAGCAATAAAACTATTATTATTGGTACCAAGACTGGTACACCCATAAAACGCATAATTACCAATGGTTGTAACTCCATCTGCTAATAAGACTTTTTGCAAACTTGTACATCCACGAAAAGCACCTTCTCCAATAGTTTTTAGTTTTCCAGTATGTCTATAATAACTTACTTCAGTTATACCAGTGCAACCCTTAAAAGCATTTGCTCCAATGGTTATTACCTCATCACCAATTTCTACTGATGTAATTCCTGTTTTACCAGAAAATGCATTATCAGCAATTTTTGTGATTTTATAAGTTTGGTTGTTATATGGTACATCTTCAAAAATGGTTAATTTTCCAGTTTTAGTACCTCCCACAACAATTGCCGTATTATCATTATAAAGGTCATAAACAATCCCCATATTGTTGTAGTCATAATTTGATTTCAACACATTGGCTGCCTGTGTCGCCAATCCGTAGCAAAAAAGGCTAATCAGACATAAAAGTCTTAACAGGCTATTGCTGGCTCTCTTAGGTTGCACTGCCAGTGTGCCTCTCTCTACTTGAGTAAAATTCAGTGTTCTTTTCATAATAAATTATTATTTTAAATGTTTATAAATAATAGTTTCAATGTTAGCTGTAAATCAAACCCACCAAAACGCAGCAAATGGCTGTTAGCACCAAAAGCGTGCAGACTAAAATGCTTATAAATGTGCGTGTTGTTTTCATCTATCAGACGTTTAAAAATTCGTTTTGGTTGCGTACGGTTTGCGAAATATGTAATTGACCTCCATAAGTTCTAAGTTTAAATGTTGAACAGGTTTAACAAGTTGAAATCATTACTCTTTAAACTTTAATCATTAAACATTACTCTCTTTTTGTCATGTCAAAGGTCGCACACTGTATTTTATGAAACAATATCCGAAAAATGAACGGCGGGTTTGACTTAACGAACGGCGGGTTTGACTTAACGAACGGTTTTTGAAAAAGGGTAAAAAAGGGGTAAAAAAGGCCGTTTTTCAGGCGAAGTTTTGGGCGAAAATGCGGATTTTTGAGAGTTAAGAGTGATAAGTTATAAGTGACAAGGCATAAGTGATAAGGCCAAAGTTTTAAGTTAAAAGTTTAGATGTGAGAGTTTAGTGTTTAGAGTTTAAGTTTTCGTTATTGTCTTCGTTATCGTCAGTGTTTGTATTTTTTTACATTTGCAATAAATATCATTCCGATGTCGAAACGTCTCATATTGTTGATTATAGCTGCCGCGCTGCAAATGCTGCCGCAAGCGGTCTTTTCGCAGGACACAGACACCGATGAGTTTGTCGACCCTAACCAACCTCAAATCGACAGTCTGCTCAATGTCACAAAACCCGACTCACCCGACAGTGTTAAGGCAAGGAATTACTATTCTGTGGCATGGATTACTTGCGACAACGACACATGCCTTAAATATGCCCTACTATCGCTTGAGTTTTGCAAGCCGACGGACTCGGTGCTGATAGCAAGGAATTACAACAACCTGTCTTATTCATATTATATGAAAGATGAGACACGCAAAGCGTTGCAATACCGTTTAAAAGCTGCTGATATATACAACAAAGTTTCGTATAAGCAAGATGAAGCTATCTCATTCATGAGTATCGGTAAGTTTTACGAGGATTTGAATATCAGAGACAGCATTTTCTACTATTATAACAAGGCGTTAAAATATTTTGCCGAAACCCAGGATACAGGTCGCTTGATAAAGTTGTACTTTGGTTTAAGCTCGGCATATTTCAACAGTTCATTATATGCCAATGCCGAAGAAAACCTTCGCAAGGCGTTAAACTATGCCGAACTCTCAAACGACACATTAAAGATAGCATACAGCTATTCACGAATAGGCGAGATTTATCTCTTACAATCAGACACTCTGCTTAATCGCACTATTAAGATTCTAAACAAATCAGTGCAAATGTATGAGTCTGTTAATGTTGTAAAATATAATGAAGTTAACGACAAGTACTTTGCATACGCTCTGTTGGCTAGTGCCTATATCAATATGGCAGAAACAACAGGAGAAAAGGCGTACGCTGACAGTTGCTATATGTATATTAAAAAGATTGGCAACTATTATCTGGCTACTGGTGCGTATTACGATTATATCGAATCCCGATATAGTTATGTCGATTATCTTGTCTTTTACAAAAGATACAATGATGCGCTTGCCGAATTGCTGAAATTGGGGAAATACCTAACGGACAATAGCTCCATTTTCACTTTAGTAGATTACAATAATAAGTTGTATCAAGTCTATTCTCATCTTGGTGACTACAAAAACGCCTTGCGCTGCCACGAGAAATATATGGAATACAAGATAGCGTATGTCAACGACAGCTCACTAAACAGCATAAAAAATGCCGAAGTGGAGCGCACACGCATGCTCGACTCGGTCAATCACAAATTCGAAACCATGCGCATTGAGACCGAGCACCAGAAAGAATTGACAAAGACACGGATGAAAACACGGGTCTTGCTTAGCATTGCGCTTATTTTCATACTCGTAGGTGTCATATTGTTCTTTTTCTATAAGACAGCCAAAGAGAGTGAGGAAAACAAACTGCGCGCCGACGCCCTCGAGATTGAGCGGACGCTGCTACGCACGCAGATGAACCCGCACTTCATCTTCAACGCACTCAACTCCATTCAGAGTTTCATCACTAGCAACAATCAGGGCGAGGCGGTCCGCTATCTATCAAAGTTTGCCAAGCTGATGCGCATGATACTGAACAACTCCATGCAGCAGTATGTGCTGCTAAGCGAGGAGCTGGCGTCGCTCAGCCTCTATCTCGACCTCGAGCAGGTGCGTTTCAACAACCGATTTAGCTACAAGATTGACATTGACGACGAGGTGGAGGAGGACCTTGTGAAAGTGCCGCCTATGCTCATCCAACCGTTTGTTGAGAATGCCATACTGCACGGCTTGATGCACAAGCCCGAAGGCGGACTTATTACTATATGTTTAGCCGAGAACGGGAACAACACCCTTACATGCACCATAACCGACAATGGTGTTGGCCGCAAGGCCGCCGCCGAGATTGAGAGCAAAAACGAACACTCGCATAAGTCGGTTGGCATGCAGCTCACCCGCGACCGTCTGCAGGAGCTCAACAGCAACACGCAGCACTCGTGCGCAATCACCGACCTTGAGGACTCTGACGGCAATGCGCTTGGCACACAAGTGATAATAATAATCCCCGAACAGGTGTAGGTTTAGAAAAAATATATATTTACACCTATAAAATATACCGTATGAAAGTTGCAATAATTGACGACGAGAGCAATGGCCGCAATATCATTCGGCAATACCTTTCGCTGTACTGTCAAGATGTTGAGGTGATTGGCGAAGCCGACTCCGTGAAAAGTGGAGTGAAACTGCTAAGCAAGCAAACCACTGACGTTGTATTCCTTGACATTCAGATGCAGGACGGCACCGGTTTCAATCTGCTTGAGCTGTTGCCGCAGCGCACTTTCAAGGTCATTTTTGTAACATCGTTCGACCAGTTTGCTCTCAAGGCTATCAAGTACAGTGCTGCCGACTATCTGCTCAAACCTGTTGACCCCGATGCTTTTGTTGAGGCGGTTGAGAAGGTCAGAGCCGACATTACGCAACTTGCAGCACCAAGAGACATCCGCATTGAGGAGCTGCTGACCAACATTAACAGCTTTGCGAAAATCGGGCTTCCCACCAACGACGGCATTCAGTTTGTCAAAGTCGACGACATTGTCCGCTGCGAGGCCGACGGAGCTTACACACTGGTTATCATGGACGGGGGAACACGTATTATGGTGTCGAAAAACCTCAAAGTTTATGAGGAGTTGTTTGCCGACCGCAAGTTTCTGCGCGTTCACAAGTCGCATCTGATAAACACCCGCTACATCGACAAGTACATCAATGGCGACGGCGGCAGCGTTGTTATGGCCGACGGCTCAACAGTCGAAGTATCGCGCCGCAAAAAGGAAGAGTTGCTTAGTATGATGATGTGATTTTCGGAATCACCGCGCTATTTCTCACTTTCGCGCCTTTGAATCTCGTCGCGGATATGCGACGCCTCTTCGTAATCCTCGTTCGATATTGATTTGTGGAGCAGGTCTTGAAGCTCTTTCAGGTTGTAACGGCCGTATTTTCCGCCTTCCGATGGTTGTGGTTCTTCTTGTTCGTGGCTTTCTTCCTGAACGGTATCGCCTTCGGTGTTAAACACAATGCCCGTTTTCTCGATAATCTGCTTTGTGGTGTAGATGGGGCTGTCGCAGCGGATTGCTAGTGCTACAGCGTCCGATGTGCGGGCGTCAATCTCGACGTATTCGCCCTCGCGCTCGCAAATAAGTTTTGAATAGAAGACCCCCTCGTCGAGTCTATAAATATCGACCTCTACAAGATTGATGTTGAACGACTTGGCGAAGTTGACAAAAAGGTCGTGGGTTAGTGGCCGCGGGGGTGTCAGTTTTTCAAGCTCGATGGCAATGGCCTGAGCCTCAAATCCGCCGACTATAATCGGAATGCGGCGCGTGCCACGCTCCTCGGCCAGTACCAAGGCATACGCGCCCGATTGCGTCTGGCTGTACGACAGACCCAAAACCTTAAGTTTAACTTTCGATTGCGAAGTCATTCCAATAGCGTTTCTTCTATCGCAAATATAGAAATATATCGTAGCCGCAAGCAATAATAATGACCCAACTTTACCATATATTATAATTGGTGTATCGGGCAAAACGCCCAAAAAGACTTGGACGCGGGCAAGCGGTGACTGTTGAAAAAGGTTTTTTATGTCGTCGCAAAAGGCTAAAACACTAATTATTACGGCTTATTTTAAATGTGTGGAAAAAAGAATAAAAAATGTTGTGATAAATGCCGATTAATCTTTTTAAATGTTTGCAAGTTGAATAAAACTTTCTACTTTTGCCGTCCAAAAGTTGTGAAAAATATAACACATAAACAGTATGTACGCAATAGTTGAAATTAACGGTCAGCAATTCAAAGTAGAGAAGGACTCGAAGATTTTTGTTCACCGTTTGGAAGCAGAGGATGGCGCAGTTGTCGATTTCGACAAAGTTTTGTTGGTAGATAACGATGGCGACATCAAAGTAGGGAAGCCGGTTGTTGACGGCGCAAAAGTGTCGGCCAAGGTGCTGACTCAAGTTAAGGGTGATAAAGTGTTGGTGTTCAAGAAGAAACGCCGCAAAGGCTATCAGAAAATGAACGGCCATCGTCAGCAGTTCACTCAAATTCAGATTGAAAACATTAAAGCATAATATACCATGGCACATAAGAAAGGCGTCGGCAGTTCGAAGAACGGTCGTGAATCAGCAAGTAAGAGATTGGGCGTTAAGATTTTCGGCGGCCAGGCCGCTGTAGCTGGCAACATCATTGTACGCCAGAGAGGAACACAGCATCACCCGGGCAACAACGTAGGTTTGGGTAAAGACCACACTTTGTTCGCTCTTGTAGATGGTACAGTTTCTTTCGTAAAGAAACGCGACAACAAATCGTACGTATCGGTTATTCCGGCCGAGGCATAGATTTTTATCAAAAAAGATAAGAAAGAGGCTGACCGTCAAATCGATGGCATCCTCTTTTTTGTTTTATAACAATACAAAGTTATGCTAACTCTTAAGTTTATTCAAGAAAACCCCGAGGCAGTTATCGCCGGGTTGAAAATCAAGAATTTCGATGCCGAACCATACGTGAAGCAGATTCTTGCAAAAGATGACGAACGTCGTGCCACCCAAAAGGAACAGGACGACATTCTGTCTCAAATCAATTCTATATCGAAACAAATCGGCCAACTCTTCAAAGAAGGAAAAGCTGCTGAAGCCAACGAACTGAAGAAAAAAAGCGGTGAACTTGGCGAGGCACAGAAGGCTCTGGGCGAAAAACTCGACGCCATTACCGCCGAGTTGAACGATATTCTGGTTCGTCTGCCGAATATGCCGTACAAACTGGTGAAACCTGGCAAGGGTGCCGAGGACAACGAGATTGTGAAACTTGTTGACGACAAGATTCCTCATCTTCCGGAAGATGCCAAACCGCACTGGGAACTGGCGAAAGACTACGATTTGATCGATTTTGAACTCGGCGTGAAGATTACCGGCGCCGGATTCCCCGTTTATAAAGGCAAAGGAGCAAAACTGCAGCGTGCCCTCATTAGTTTCTTCCTTGAGGAGAACGAGAAGGCCGGATTCCTTGAAATTGAACCGCCTTTGATGGTGAACGAGGCTTCAGGCTACGGCACTGGCCAGCTTCCCGACAAGGAAGGTCAGATGTATCACGTCAACCTTGACAACCTCTACCTGATTCCGACAGCTGAGGTGCCAGTGACGAACCTTTACCGCGATGTGATTGTGTCGTCGAAAGACCTGCCGATTAAGAATACGGCATACAGCGCCTGCTTCCGCCGTGAGGCTGGTTCGTATGGTAAGGACGTGCGCGGTTTGAACCGTCTGCACCAGTTCGACAAGGTTGAGATTGTCTGCATTGAGCACCCGTCGCGCTCGTACGAGACTCTGGACAAGATGGTGGCTCACGTTGAGTCGCTTGTGCAGAAGCTGGGCTTGCCCTATCGTATTCTACGTTTGTGCGGCGGCGATATGAGTTTCACGTCGGCAATGACCTATGACTTTGAGGTGTTCTCGGCTGCGCAGAAACGCTGGTTGGAGGTTAGCTCGGTATCGAACTTCGAAACATTCCAGGCAAACCGTTTGAAACTGCGTTTCCGCGATGAGGAGACAAAGAAAACACAGCTTGCCCACACACTGAACGGCAGCTCTTTGGCTTTACCGCGAATTGTAGCCGCCCTGCTCGAGAACAACCAAACACCCGAAGGCATCAAATTGCCTGAGTGCATCCAGAAATTTATGGGTTGCAGCATGCTTACGAAGTAATTTTCGAGAAATAAAAACGAAGCCCGACCAACTTGGCCGGGCTTTTTTTGTGCCATACATCTAATTCGCACCCTCTACAAATGCGGACTTATTCTATTGAAAATCTTTTGTTTGACTGTTTATTACTATATTTTTAGTAAAAATTTTACCAAAATAGTTGCACGTTAATTTTTATCTACTACATTTGTAGTACTAAAAATTTAGGAGATAATGGAAATGAAAACAGAAAACCGTAATCAGTCGCTAACGAAAGCGGAATTGCATTTGATGAACATCTTGTGGGACAAGGGCACGGCCACCGTGCAGCAAATTCACGATGTGCTTGCTGAGCCAAAACCAGCCTACACCACTACGCTCACCGTTATGCAGATTCTTACAAAGAAAGGCGTTGTTGACTTCGAGAAAAACGGCAAGGCCAATGTTTACCGCCCGTTGCTCACCCGTGACGAGTACATTGGCGGATTTATGAACGAAACCTGCGATACCGTCTTTGGCGGGTCGATGAAGTCGTTCTTCTCTTTCTTCGCCAAGAGCGAGAAAATCAGCCGCGATGAACTTGCCGAAATCCTTAAGGAGATGGACAAAGACGGTGAACCTAAAGACGTAAAATGAAAACTTAAAACTTACTACAATGAAAACGCATTCAACAATTTCGAAAAAACTGACAGCAGGTTTGTGCACAATTCTTTTGGCAACATTTGTGATGTCTTGCACAACTCCCGGCAACAACAACGATTTATCGTTGGCAAAACTGAAGGAATGTAAATTAGTAGTGACTAATTCGCATTTGCTTACTAAAAATTGGGTTTATATTGACAGGAATCCTGACACCCATGACAAGCGTGCTCTCAAAAACATTCAAGATGAATACCTTCCAAAGTTGCAGGCGGAATTAATGGAACTTGCAAAAACGTGGAATGCCACCGATAGCAAAGAACTCGAGTCAGTATTTACATTTGTCAACGATTCGCTCTTCGCCTGCCAAAAGGAAATTATGAAAGCCTTGAATTCAATAGCCGATTACAATGATCTGTTTACTGTTATGGAAGCGCAGTCGATGGTTGAATATGGCGGCGGAGATTGCCCTGACGGTGCAGCAGTAAGTGCCGCAAATAAAGCAATCGCCCGCCTTGACAAGCTTATTGAAAAATTCGGCAAAAAGACAGAATAAACCACTTTAATCACTAACTAATACCTTAATAATCATGTTAACCATCTTTTTGAAATTCATTGCTTCGGCTGCACTACTATTCGCATTCTACCGGATTGTATTGCGCGGAAAAGCCAGCTATACCGTCAGTCGCGCGTATCTGCTTGCGCTACCGATAATTAGCGTGATATTCAGTGTGGTAACGTTCGAGGTTTACCCATCGGGAACAGAAATTGCCATTGAGCAGATTGACTTTGGCCATTACACAGCGCCCGCCACACCGGTTGAGACCGATTATGTGCCAGACGTTGCGCCCGTGCAAGTTACCAATACTGCAGCTGCACCCGCAGCCGTGCAGGCACCTGCACCGTCAGCCGCACCCGTTCAGGAGAAACGGCCCATTGTTATCGATTGGATGGCGTTGTTGCAATGGGGCATCCCGGCCGTATCGCTGCTATTGCTGCTGTTGGCAGTTTACTATATATGCAAGGTGTTGGTTATCAAATCGAGAATGAATGTTGAGACCACCGCCGAAGGCTACAGCTTGATTAGTTCGCCAAATGTTGACACACCATTCTCGTTCGCCAAAACCATTTTTCTGCCGACGAGCCTTAACGAGCCCGGAAAGAGCTTGATTATCCGTCACGAGAAAGCGCATATCCGCCACCGCCACTATGCTGATGTTTGGTTTATGGAGTTGATAACCAGATTGTTGTGGTTCAACCCGTTTGTGTGGCTCTGCCGCAACGAGTTGCGCAACGTTCACGAGTTCCAGGCCGACCACGATGTCATTTCGTCCGATGTCAACATAAACGCTTATCAGACAACGCTTCTGGAGATGGTGATGAACGTATCGAGCCCCGTTGTGAACGGCTTCAACCATTCGTTTATCCGCCGCCGTTTTGTCGAGATGAAATCGACAGCCGCCGGAACACTTGGCCGCGTGGCGAAAATTGGCACATTGGTATGGTTTGTTGCTATGTTCTGCGCGTTCACTTTCACTGAAAAGAAATCGGAGCCGAATCCCGCTGCGGCATTGTCACCCACCGGAAGAACTGCTGAGCAGAAGTTGCTGATGGAATGTAAATCGATGGTGAATTATTCACATTCGCTTACCAAAAATTGGGTTTATATAGAGAGAGCGTCCGATACCCCCGACAAACTCGCGCTCAAAAAAATTCATAATGAGCAATTTCCTGAATTGCAGTCGGAATTGTTGGAAGTTTCGGAAAAATGGAACAATTCCGATCGCGAGGAACTTGAATCGATATTCACATTTATCAACGACACGCTTTTCGCCTACCAAAAGGATATTATGAAAGCCTTGAATTCAATAGCCGATTACGATGATATGTTTAATATGTTGGAGATACAAATAATGGTTCAAGATGACGAAGACGCAGTTGAAACAAATGCCGCAAACAAAGCTGTGGCTCGCATTGACGCGCTGATCGAGAAAATCAAGGTTGGCGGAACAGCACCGACACCCACCAAAAACGTTGCCGTGCAGACACTCGGCCCTGGAAAATTTGTGATTGAGGGTGCTGTTGACCCGGGCATTACCGACTCTTGCTACCTGATTTATTTTGCCGACGAGAACTTCGAGATTATTGAAACACCAGTGGCATGCGTGCCGGTGGTTGACAAGAAATTCCACTACGAGGTTGAACTCAACGACCTGACAGTGTGCCGAATCCGCTGCATTTTCCCCGGAGGCGAGATTTGCTCGGATTGGATTGAGACATTTGCCGCGCCAGGTGTCACCTTCGGGTTGACGGTTCGCAATGGGTTCTATACGCCGTCGAGCCAATACTCAAATTATCTGTCGAAGATTCGTCGTTTGGCTGACACCTACTGCAAAAACCACCATTTAGATGAGAATGTGGCTAAGCCCGATGGTTTGTACAAGACGTGGGAGAACGTGAAATATGGTAATTGGAACAATCATAAGGTTGAGAAAGTCGAGTTCTGCGAGAAAAAGACAACTGTAACCCTTTCACCGTCGCGTTGGGAGCGTTCCGAGTTGAGTTCCGATGCCTGCTTACGCGACACAGCAGGCAATCTATACAAAATGTTGCACAACGAAAGCACCGGTAACCGCTACATTGACTATATCCGCGGCGCCCGCTACTCATTCGAGCCGCTGCCGAAAGGAGTTACCAAATTCGATATGGTATCGAAATCCGACCCAAACATTCCCGCTGAATTAGCAAAACTATTTACCAAAAACACGCCCGGCGGATATACGAATGTAATAGTGGCGGATATTACCGAGGATTTGAACGTCAACCAAAAACCGAACTTCAACATTACCTTCAAAACCGAACTCAAAAACGAGGTTACAGGCTGTACATTTGAAATTGTGGGCGATAATGATATACAGACAGGCAACGCTCGGTTGTTGGGAGATATAGACCTTGACAGTAACGGCGAAGGCACATTCAGCACCTATCTTGGCGAGCCGTGCATTGTTTGGATTATACCAACTTTCGCTGATGCGCCATCGGTTATATCCCGACAAATAAGTATTCCGTTTGTCCCAGGAGAAAACGCACAGTTCACCTTGGTGTCAACCGGACTTCAGAAAAATGGATCAAGATTTACTATGGAAATGCCTTCGTACCAACTGACTGGCTCGAAATTCTACGCCGAGTGGGAAAAAGCCGGGAAGAAATTCAACGAAATGTTTGACAAGCAAGGCGACAAGGCCAACGCAGCCATTAACGAATATGTAAAAAAGAACGGCAGCAATCTTGGCTTGGTAATGCAATATCTGATTGGACCATGGAATGCCGATTACAGCATTCTGCCTCAAAAAACCTTGCAGAACCCCATGGTGAAATTCTTGAAAAAGCGTGATGATGAATTTAATAAAATGATAGAGGAATCACAGAAGCGCCGCGATGAAGCCCGCGCCAACACCGCGCCTGGCAAAATGTTCATTGATGTTGATTTGCAGAATATGCGCAACCAAAACAACCGCCCGAGCTTGTCGGACATTATAGGTAAAGGCCGGCACGTGCTAGTCAATTTCTGCTATCCCCCCAGCAAAAAAGATACAGAAACGGGAAAAGCAATTGATGCTATGCTTGAAAAATATAAAGAGAAACCTATCGACGCAATTTCTATTGAGTGCAACTATATTTCTGGTCCCGACTCTTTTAAAGATATTCTTAAAGGTTTTGGTGTCAGCCATAAAGTGTATTACGATGTAAATCACCAAGCCAACAGAATGTATGGATTTGGCAATGGTGAGATAATACTCTTCGGTCCCGACGGCACAATTTTGTGGCGTGACATTGCAGCCGACGAACTTGAACTCACGATTGAGAATGTGTTGAACGGCAAAGCAACAACACACCCAGTTTACAGCAACCCGTTGCAAGACTCAAAAGTTGAAAGCCCGCAGCAAGGCTCAACAACCGGTTACTCGTCGCAAGACGATAAGTATAAGGCGATGTTTATCTACAATTTCACAAAACAGATTGAATGGCCTGCGAAAGAGACAAAGGGCGATTTTGTGATATGCGTTGTGAATCAAGATAATATGCTGAAACAATTGAAAGAAATAGCCAAAGGCAAAACAGTTGGCAAAAGCACAATTTCAGTGGTTGGAGCCAAGAATATTGATGAAATTTCGAAGTGTCAAATTCTTTATTTGCCGACAGACGAAAGCAGTACTGACAAAGTCAAGGCGGTTATGGCAAAATTCGGCAATGCCGCAACGCTGATTGTCACCGACAGCCCTGAGGCTTTGGAAAATGGTTCATGCGTCAACTTTGTGGAGATTGACGATAAAATTAAATACGAAATCAACAAAAAAGCCATCGAAGACCGCAATATGAAAGTTTTATACAGCATGGCTGTCAACGCCATTAAATAATTGATTACTAACAAACAACTAACCATTTACTACTAACTGACAACTAACCAGAAAGCCGGCTCTACAAGCCAAAAAACGAACAGAAACCGATATAGAGGAAAATGTTTATAGTCGCAAAAAAACATACAGGCAAACGGGCATAAATCAAATAAATATCAATCATCTATCCGATTTGCAACCAGTTTGCCTGCTTCCCCTTCTGCCTCCCAGGCACACACGTTACTCATTTCTGTTGATGAAAATACTTGTAGAGCTGACTTTTTTCTTTTCCAATTCATTACTCATTCCTCTTTACACTTTACTCATTCCACATTATTACTACTTTTGCCGCAAATTTAAAATCAGAGAAAAATGGGACTTCAATGCGGTATTGTAGGATTGCCGAATGTGGGCAAATCAACTCTTTTCAACTGTTTGTCGAACGCCAAGGCGCAGGCGGCCAACTTTCCGTTCTGCACCATCGAGCCTAACCTGGGCGTGATTACCGTGCCCGACGAGCGTCTGAACAAGCTTGCAGCCATCGACAACCCGAAGCGCATCATCCCAACAACCATCGAGATAGTTGACATTGCCGGACTTGTGAAGGGCGCCAGCAAAGGAGAGGGACTTGGCAACAAGTTCCTGGCCAACATCCGTGAGACCGACGCCATAATCCACGTTCTGCGCTGCTTCGACAACAACAACATCGTTCGTGAGGGTGGTGCACCAGTTGATCCGATTTCCGACAAGGAGATTATCGACACCGAGCTGCAGCTCAAGGACCTTGAGACGGTTGAGAGCCGCATTCAGAAGGTTGAGAAGATTGCCAAAGTGGGCAACGACAAGAAAGCGCAGAAACAGCTCGAGTTGCTAACCCAATACCGCGAGGCTCTTATGCAGGGCAAATCGGCACGCACAGTTGAGATTGACGCCGCCGTGAAGAAAGAGCTGCTCACCGACCTTAATCTGCTAACTGACAAGCCAGTGCTCTACGTCTGCAACGTTGATGAGGCATCGGTGAAAAACGGTAACGCCTACACCGAGAAGGTGATGAAGGCCGTTGCGGGTGAGAATGCCGACGTGCTGATTATTGGTGCAGCCATTGAGGCCGACATTGCCGAACTCGAAAGCTACGACGAGCGTCAGATGTTCCTAAGCGATTTGGGACTTGAGGAACCGGGCGTGGCAAAACTGATTAAAGCCGCCTACAAGCTGCTGAATCTCAAAACCTATTTTACCACCGGACCCGACGAAACCCGCGCATGGACATTTAAAGCCGGAATGAAAGCACCGCAGTGCGCAGGTATCATCCACACCGATTTTGAGAAAGGCTTTATCCGCGCCGAGGTTATCAAATACAACGATTATGTGACGCTTGGCTCTGAATCGGCCTGCCGCGACGCTGGCAAAATCGGCATCGAAGGTAAGGACTACGAGCCTGAGGACGGCGACATTATGCACTTCCGCTTTAACGTGTAGTCGGCTTAAGTCTGATCAGCGTTACTTCGCTTTTTGTTCCTATTCGCATTGGCGGGCCAAACGTTCCCGAACCAACCGAGGTATAGATTTGAAGAGTACCGCAGCGGTACAGCCCGCGGTTGTAGTTGAAAATGCGGTCGTTCATCAAGGTTACCGGGAAAAGCTGTCCACCGTGGGTGTGTCCGGCCAGATAAAGCCCGATGCCGGCCTTTTCGGCATATTCAGCCCCAACAGGATTATGATGCAGCAGAATCGACGGCAGAGTGCTGTCTATGGCAATTGTGGGCAGAGTGTTCTCAATGGTCTCGTGGCCCACACCGGCATGCATATGGTCGAAGGTGCGGTCGTCGGGACGCATATAGTTGAGCCCGACAATCTGAATGCCGCAGCATTCCATCATATTGTTTTCCAATACATTGACGCCCGCATTGCGCATTAGGCGTTTCACGCTGTCCACATCAACATACATATCGTGGTTGCCCGACACGAAAAAAATGGGTATCGAGAGTTTCTTCAGCGGCTCAAGAGTTTTTGGCTTAAGATTATAGAAGCTCTCGAACATGTCGCCGGTGATGACAACCATCTGCGCATCGGTTTGGTTTACAATGCGGACCAGTTTCTCAAGGTTGCGGCGTCCGCGGAAATGCCCCAAATGAACATCCGACAGTTGCGCAATTTGCACAGGCTCAGTCAGTTTTGGTAACTCAATATCAATGGTTTTCAGCCGCGGCCACGATGTGTTGACAATGCCGAAGGTCGAAATCAGGACGGTTCCGGCGGCAACTATCAAACCGAAGGTTTTGGGTTGGAAGAGTGCGAACAGGTTCACAAGGTCGGTCAGCAGAGTGACCATGAGCATATAAAGGAAGACGCCCACCATTGCCGACAGCACCACAACCACCGGATGAAGCACCGGATAGTAGTTTTTGGCGGCCATCATCGAGTTAATAGAAAAGAAGGCAAGCACAAAAAAGCCGGCAAACAGCCACCATTTGCCAATGCCTGTGGCAAACGCTACGCGGCTGGCCATATAGTAGGCGGCCAGACCGATAATTGCAATAAACAGCAGTGGAATCAATAACATTCTGCTCATTATTAGGTATTGTTAGAACCCCACCGTGTCGGGGTGCTCTCCCGACCAGCCGAACTTTGGCATACGGTCGATGGTTTCCACATCTTCCGCCGACAGGCTGATGTTGAATGACGCCAGATTCTCTTTGACACGTTCGGCCGTTACCGATTTTGGCAGCGGCACAATCTGCTTCTGGCGGCACCACGCAAGGCATAGCTGAGCCACAGAGCAGTTGTATTTGGCGGCAATGGCCGTTAGGTCGGGGTTTGAGAGAACCGCACCGCGCCCAAACGGACTCCACGCTTCAACCACAATGTTGTTTGATTGGCAGAAAGCCACGTCATCGGTCTGAGTGTAGCCCGGGTGAATCTCAAGTTGGTCAACCATCGGACGCACCTTGCAGCTGTCGATCAGCGGCTGCAGATGGCTCGTGAGGAAATTGCTGACTCCAATGGCACGCACGCGGCCGTCGGCATAGAGTTTCTCGAAGGCGCGCCAGGTGTCAAGGTTACGCTCGCGCCAGTCGGTATGACTCGACGGTGATGCCGGCCAGTGGATAAGATACAAATCGATATAATCGAGACCCAGGCGCTTGAGCGATGCGTCGAAGGCACGCAGAGTGTTGTCGTAGCCCGTCTCGGTAGGCCAAACTTTGGTTGTCACCCACAGCTCACTGCGATTGATGCCGTTTTCGGCAATGCCGCGCCCCACGCCTGTTTCATTCTTGTAGAACGATGCCGTGTCGATGTGACGGAATCCGCATCCGATGGCCATTTTAACAGCCTCGGCTGTGTCGGTACCGTCGGCAATGGCCCACGTGCCAAAGCCCATTGCGGGCATGTCAATGCTGTTGTTTAGTTTGAAAGTCAGCATACTCCAGTGTTTTATGAGTAGTGAGTAATGTGTAATGATTAATGCAGAGTTGGTTGTAATCTGAAGCGTAATTAACTTTACACCTTACACCTAATACTTTACACTTTACTCCTTATACTTTACTCTCTAACTATCGACGTTTACGAACCTTTGGAACGTAATCGCGGCCGGTGACAACAAAGTCGGTACGGCGGTTGATTTGGTTGCAAATCTCCTGCTGGTCGTCAGGCAGACGCTTGATGAACGCTTCGGTCAAGATGTCGCCCTCTTTCAGGAACGGATATTTCTGAGCCATCTTCTTGTCCACTTCCTTCGGCATCTGCTCGCCGTAACCGTGCGATGTGAGTCGCTCGCGGTCGATACCATAAGTGGTCAGGAAGTCGACAACCGATTTGGCGCGTGCTTCCGACAGTTTCAGGTTGGCATCGTCGCTACCGCGATAGTCGGCGTGCGAACCAATCTCGATGGTGATGTTAGAGTTATCGTTAAGAATGCCCACAAGCACTTCAAGTCCGGCAATCGACGAAGGTTTCAGCTTGGCGCTGTTGAACTCGTATTCAATTCCGTCGAGGTCCATACGGCGGTCGTCAGGCTGAAGATCGATGTTAACACGCAGCTGCTCGCTGTCGGTCAGGCCTTTGGTTGTGGTTTTGTCTTTCGAGTTAAGGAAGCCACCACGCTTAACCACAATACGGTAATCGGCGTTGGGGGCAAGATTGAAGTTGTACGAGCCGTCGGTTTCGGTTTTGGCGGTGATGTTTGTACCGTCGCTACCGATAAGGTTAACTTCGGCACCGGCAATGATGGCGTCGGTTTTGCCGTTGCGTACGACACCCGTCAGCGTGAACTCAATCGGCGGAAGCGAGAACTGATAGATATCGTCAGAGCCTTTGCCGCCGGGGCGGTTAGAGCAAAAATATCCACGCTCCATCTCCGACTCGAAGATTATGCTAAAATCGTCCGACGAGCTGTTGATGGGGTATTTCATATTTTCAACCTTCCAACCCGAATTGCCTTCGCTGGCTTTGAAGATGTCGAGTCCGCCCATTCCAGGGTGGCCATTAGATGAGAAATACAGCGAGCCGTCGGGATGGATGTAAGGGAACATTTCGTCGCCTGCGGTGTTGATGGCAGGACCCATGTTTACCGGTTTTCCCCATTCCGACGATTTGTTGGATCGGGTTGTTTTCCAAAGGTCTTTTCCTCCGTAACCGCCTTCCATTTCCGACACAAAGATAAGCGTCAGTTCGTCGTCGCTGATAGCCGGGTGGCCCACAGCAACTGTGTCGGGTGCCAGATTAAGCTCTGTTGGGTCGGCCCATTCGGCGTTCTCTTTTACCGAGCAGAAAATCTTGCAGACCAGATTTTTGTTCTTATCCTCGCGGAAGCTAGTGAAATACAAAGTGTTGCACTTTTTGTTGGTGCTGGGCATTCCCTCTTCGTAGGCGGTGTTGATGTTCTCCTCCAATGCCACCGGCTCCGACCATTTACCCTTGCGATCGACACGCGAGCGGAACAAGTCGCAATAGTACTCGCCTGTAACTCCGCTTATTTTTCCGCCTGTGCAGCCCTCGCGCGACGACGAGAAAACCACCATGCTGTAGTCGTCTTTCGCGTAAGCAATGCCAAAATCGCTGTATTTAGAGTTGAAATAGTGCATGTTCTCAATCTTGTAGCGGGTGGGCTGCCCCATCCACTCAATAGCCGATGCGCACGATTCAACACCTGCAGGTCCGCGGTCGTCTGACGGGTTCAGCTTGGTGTAGTTCTGATATTCTTTCATTGCATCCTCATACTGCCCTTGGGCGCGCATGGCGTCGGCCATATAGAGTGTTGCAAGCGGATTTTCGTAACCTTTTTTGATGACTTTGCGATACCAAATCTCAGCCTGGCGGCTGTTCTGAACCATTCGGTAGCTCTCGGCCACCATAAACATTATCTGGTTTTTCTTGTCTTTGTCCTTGGCTTTCGCGTAAGCGTATTTGTACTCGTCAATTGCATCGAAATATTTACCCAACTCGAAGGCCTTGTCGGCTTTGGCGGTAATGCCCCGCTGAGCAAATGTTGGAAGCACTGCAAGTGCGGCGATGGTTATTGCAAAAATCCTCTTCATTTTCAATATTGAATCAAAGTGCGGAATGTCAACTTTTTAAAAACAATTTGCGAAAATAAGGATTTTTGTTCATGTCGGAAACTTATTATGACATAAGATTATCGAAAAACTTGATATAGGGCGGTTGATTGTTGGCGTAATGTTTGGTTCTTATGCAATGAAATACACAAAAAAGGCCGGAAATCGAAGCCCCGACCTTTTGCCATATCTAAAAAACGCGGTGTACCATGCGTACGATTAATCGCATGCTCACACGTTATTTCACTTTCTCCAGAATCTCTTTCATTTGTGCTTTCAACTCATCTATCTCCTTCTGCTGGTTATCGATTATTGTCTGCTGCTCTTTGATGGCTTCAATCAATAGCGGGGTTATATTGCTGTAGTTGACTGATTTGTAACCATCCTCGCCAGTCTCAACAGCCTCGGGCAGAACAGCCTCAACCTCTTGTGCAATAACACCCACGTGTGTTTTGTCGTCTAAATGTTTGTTGGGGAACTCCTTTACACGCCACTCGTAGGTTACACCATTGAGTGTAAGTACCTTATCCAACGCACGCTCAAGCGGTTTAATGTTGGTTTTCAAACGTTGGTCGGAAGATGTTTGAACTCCGTTTTTAGCATAAACCTTGTCCCACATTTTAGTTGAAGTACCTAAAGAATAGGTGTTGGCATTCGTATAAATATTTGTCGAGTCGCTTGGATATACATTCCCCCTGAATTCGGCATTGCCGTTTTTGTAAATTACTAAGGCATCACTTTTGTGTACAGTACAGGTACCTGCCCATGATTCATATCCATTAGCCACAGTAAATGCCCTGTCTTCTCCACTGGGATAGTTAACGCTACCCCACAATGAAGGTTCGTAATCGGTATTCCATGTGCCAACAACAACCTCGTAAACCGATTTGGCAGTTACAAAGTTTCCCAAGGCCACACCATATGTGGCATTAGCATGTGCGCAACGTCCGATAGCAGTAGCAAAAGTAGCGTTAGCTTCACAATTAAATCCCATGGTATATGCATTAGCTTTGGTGACAGTGTTTCCATAGCCTATGGTAGTGCCTTGTTCGGCGTTAGGCGAAATTTTATTATCGATTCCTATGGCAATAGCATTTAGGGCATGACCATTATTGCTTTTTCCAAAAGCAATGGCATTTACACCAGTGGCATTATTGTTTTTTCCAAAGGCAACGGCATTTTTGCCTGTAGCTTTATTGTCGATACCCATTGCAAACGAACCTTCAGCATTGGCTACTGTTCCTGTACCAATCGAGTATGAATAGTTGCCTGTAGCTTTTGGGGCGGCATAGTTCGTTTCATCGATTCTTTCAATAATATTATATTGGCGGTAGATTGTGTCTTTAATCACACTGCTTCTACCAAAAGCAAAACTACCCGTGCCGCTTGCTATTGCATCTTCACCGAAAGCGTAACTGCCTTCGCCGTCAGCCGTGCTGTTCATACCTAAAGCAAATGCGTTCATTTTTGTGGCCTTTGCATTATTGCCTAAAGCGTATGCGTTGTCGCTGTCGGCTCTGGCCCCACGTCCAATGGCGGTGGTGTAGTCGCCTTTGGCAACGGATTTATAGCCCAATGCTTGTGAATATTTGCCAATAGCCTTGTTCTGGAATCCTGCGTTGAACGAGTTTTCTCCCACGCTATCGGGACTTTCAACTTTAAGATTTCCGGCCATAAAGGCGTTCTTTTCCGGATACCAGTAAACGCGGTTCACGCTGTCGAGTGTTTGGGCGTTGGTGCTCAAATCGATATTGAAAAGATTGTTCGACACTCCGTCTTTCGCACCATCGCGGCCGCTAACCGCAAAGCCTCCGTTGCCACTATCCTTCGCACCATCGGAACGTCCGGCTACACCAAAATCACCCTTTGAGCCGTTCCCTCCGTTGATATAGAAGCGTGTGCTGTCGGTGTTAATGGTCATAAACTCCTGCGCGGCACCGTCTTTTGTGGCAGTACGTCCTGTAACAACGAATCCGCTGCGGCGTGTTTTGGCGGCATCATCGTCAAAATGCACCTGTGTGCCGTCGGTTGCCACTTCCAAGTAGTTGGTAGCATCGTCATCTTTTGTGGCAGTGCGGCCTGTTACTATGAATCCGCTGCGGCGTGTTTTTGAGTTGTCAAGTTGGTTGTCGATATAGACTTTTGTGCCCTCTCCGTTAACTGTAAACAAGTCGGCTTTTCCGTCGCCTTTGGAGGCAGTGCGACCTGTTACCAGGAATCCGCTGCGGCGAGCTTTCGACTCATCGTCATCAACAAACACCTTTGTGCCTTCGCCGTCAATGGCAAGGAAGTCATTCCGATAGCTATCGGGATCGCCTTTGGAGGCAGTGCGGCCTGTTACTATGAATCCGCTACGGCGCGCCTTGTCATTATGGTCGGTGGTGTCGATATAGACATGAACACCGTTAGGATAGACAGCGAACACCACATTGCCGTCTTTGTCCTTAACCTCGAACAGAGCATCCTCGGTTGCGTTTCCGGCCTTCACATCGAGTTTCTTGAACGATATTTCGTCGGTGGCAACCCATGTTGTGCCGTTGTGCACAAGGGTCTGTCCAAGCTGGCCTTCTACCTGCATTCCGTCGCGGCCAGGGTCACCTTTGTCACCCTTCTCACCTTTGCCGCCGTTGGCTGCATAGAAGGCGTAAGGAACGGCTTGCAATTGTGTCAGTCCCAAATCGACATAACTGCTGCCACCATTGGGGTCAACCTCAACGCGCATCCACACGCTGCCCGATGCCCAATCGACATCCTTCAGTGCTTGTGAACCATCGGGTGTCCCGTTGCCAACAATAACACTCAGTACACCATAGTTGTTGGTTGGCGCAGTCTGCGTCTCCTGATACATCACCTGCTCGCCCTTTTGGTCGGTGAGCGTTATGCGCAGGTTCACATTCTTGTTGTTTACGAGTTCTCCATTGCTGTTGCGAATAACAGCTTGATAAGAGAAACCTTCGGTTTGTGCCACGGCCGCCATGGTGGTCAGCGTTGCGGCAACTGTCAGAAATAAGTTTTTGATATTCATCGGTTTGAATTTTAAGTGATCAGCATAATAAGAACGTATTCATAGTGCCTGCAACGGAGAAAAAATACCTTCGTTTCGGGGTGAGAAACAAAGGTATTCCAGATTCTCCACATCTTTCATGGTTTTGATTGAACGATACAAATATAGGGTTGCTTTTGTGCACGGTGTGTGCAAATTCAAATTCGGCGGCAACGGTTTTAAATTCGGTCAAATTGGATAAAAATCTGGAAAAACAGTCTGATTACTTATCGAGTAATTCAAGCATCATTTGATTCTTCTCGCTCATAGGCAGCGAGTATTTGTGCTCGTAGATGGCGTTCTCCCATTCGCCGTACATGGGGTTGGGCAGAACGATGAATTTGCGGCCGAAGTCGTCGCGTAGTGAGTCGGCGAGCTGCAGTGCCAGCGAACTGTCGCGGCGGTCGAAAAGCGATGTGTAGTCGCCCAGATTGTCGCCAACAAACAAGATTATCTCGTAGTTGGCCGAAACAGCATCGCGGCGCTCGTCTTTGCACGATGTTTTTTTGCTTGCGTCGTAGAGCAGCAGATGCGCTGAATCGACAGCCATTCCAGCTTCGGCAAGATTTTTGAACGTATGGTCACGCTCCTCTTCAGCACGGTTTGAGATGAAGAACACCTCAACGCCTAACTCTCGGGCATAGCCTATGAAATCAGCTGCTCCGGGCAGCGCACGTGCATCTTCTCTTGCCGTCCATACTTTCCAAGCGCTGTCGGAGTAGTTTTGGCGGTCGGCCATCAGCTTGGATTCAAACGGACTATTGTCGAGCACCGTCTCGTCAATATCGAGCACCACGGCGGTCGGTTTCGGACCTTTGTAGTTCTGCTTGTTCTCCTTCAGCGTTACTTTGGCTAGGTTGTATGCCTGATAGTAGCAGGCGCGCATCTCGGCCGACTGCTGATACCATGCGGTTGCCAGAAGCAGGTGCGTCATCGGCTCGCCATCGGGGGTGCTGCTGCTTTTTTGTGTGCACGATGTGGCGGCCAGGCTTATAGTAATGATTCCGATGATGTTCAATAACAGTTTCATGGCAGTGTGATTAAGGATTCAACTTGTAGTTCATGTCGAAGAACTTGTTGTAACGGTCAAGATTGCCGTCTTCAAGGAACTTATCGTAGTTCGATTTCGAAATGATATACTGCTTGTAGCTGTCGCTGATGACACCATCGAACACTTCGCCGGCAACAATCACTGACTCAATGTAGTTTTGTGCCATTCGTGCGTTTTTGAACTTATCGACCCTGACAATGCCGTAATCTTCAGTCAGCTTGGCTGTCGTAACATCGAAATTCATAAAGTCGAAGTACTCATCGTTGAAGTCGATGAAGCCGAATCGGATGCGGCTCTCTTCGAGTTTGTGCTTATCGATAACAACAATGTAGTAGTGTAGCTCACTGGCGTCATAGTTGTAGAGCGACACGTCGAGTGAGTCGTAGGCGGCTTGTGCGGCCAGTTGCTCCTCGGCTAGAATCTGTTCTTCGGTTTTTTCTTCCACCTCGTGCGGCTTGCGGTTCAGAGCGGCAATCACGTCGCGGGCATAGCCGGCCTCCTCGCTTTTCGGATATTTTTCGATATACGTCTTCAAATACGATTCGAAGGTTAAACTATCAGTTTGCTTGCCCATACATAATGTGTTGAGCAGCGCGAACTTAGGCATCAGACGGCTGTCGGGATATGCCGAATCGACATAGCGGAATGTTGAGTTGACATTGTCGCACTCGTCGTTCAGGAAGTAGCGGTAAGTAACCTGATACATGAAATTAAGCTCGTTTTCAGCCTTTTCCAGCTCCTTGTAGTAGTCTGGGTCATTCAGGATTTTGGCGTAATCGGTTTCTGGATATTCTCTGATGATGAGTTTTTTATAGACGTCGGCATTGGCATAGTCCTTTTGTAGCAGGTAGGTTTTGTAGAGATTGAACATGGCCGACACTTCTTTTTCCGACCTCGGATATTTTTTCATGTAATCGGTAAAGGCATCGATGGCAAGCGGATAGTCGGCAAACTTGTCCTTATACACCACGCCCAAATTGAAATAGGCTTCTTCCATCTTCTGTTGCGACACCTTGTATGCCGAATCGGTTAAAGGAATATCGACCAAATAGTATTCTCGGCTCTTGTTGTCGAGTCCTTTTTTGGCGTCTTCGGCCTCATTGTTTTCAGCTGTTGACGACATGTCGTCCCATTCAGTAACCGTTTTGTTGCTGCGCCGCCAGTTGTCCTCGAGTTTGCGGCTGCCCCATTTCTTGCGGAATTCGTCCTGCCCCAGGCTCAACGACGATTGGTTGTAGAAATACCATTTGCCTCCGGTTTGCGTGTTTTGGCGGCTCATCTGCTGTGCTTGAGCAAGTTCGTTTTTGGCTGTGTTTTCTCGATTCTTCTCGGCTTGTTCTTCGTTTAATACTTCTTGTATCTTTCGGTCGATAACTTTGTTACGTTCAGCTTCGCTCATTTTAGCCAATCGTTGCAGACTGTCTTGAGTTTGAATTGTCTCAATGCAGTTGACCAGGTCGGTTAGGTTTTCGGCTTTACGTCTTATATTTTGATAATCAGGATATTCGTGCGGCAGGTTCACCATGGCGCTGTCGTAGTAGAGTTGGGCGTTGCGGTAGTCGGGTTTGTCAAAATAGATGTCGGCGACAGCCAGATACGAGATGCTCTTCTGATTGTCGTTGACGGTGCTGGCGGCTATCGACTGTTTGAAATACCAGAGAGCGTCGTCATCGCGCATCTCGTTGTAGGCGATGTTGCCCAAGGCGTAGTAAATCTGGTCGAGATAGTCGGTGTTTTTGTCATCTTTGAGCATTTTGGTGAGTTCGCGCTGCAGGTTGGCGCTTCCGCCCGACTCGCTGCTAAAGATACTCGCTTTGTTTATTCTGGCATTGAAAACGTATTGGTAGTCGGGGTTTTTGTCAATAACCTTCTGATACCATTCGCTTGCTTTGCGGTTGTCTTCGTTTATCTGATAGAGTTGCGCCAGAATGTACATCAGACGGATTTTCTCGCGTTTGTCGCGGCGGATTTTTTTAACCGCCGTTTCAACATACGGAATGGCGTCGGCATAGCGGCCCTGTCGCAGCATAATGTCGGCCTGAGTCTGTGCCAGCGGCGCCATCATTTTTCGCGATACCTTGCTCATGTCGCCTGTAATGGTGCTTATGAAATCGTCGGCCTGTGGATATTTCTCCATTTCGGTGTAGCAACGGGCCAGCCAGATGTAAGCTTCGGTTTTGGTGTCCTGCTCATCGTACTGGTGGACAATGTGGGAGAATTGCTCAATGGCGGCAAAATAATCCTGCTTAATGGTTTTTGCCTTGCCTTCAAGAATTTCGGCGTTGTCAATCCATTTCACATACTCGTTCTTGTTTTGGAAAGCTTTCTGCTTGTCGGTCAGTTTTTTACCTTTCTTGGTTTTCGGTTTGGCCGTGATTGAATGTTTGCGCATACATTTCTCGCTCTTCTCAATCACGCGGTTCATGTCGCCATACGATGTGAGAGCAGCCTCTTTGTCGCTGTAAACAAAAACTGGCAGAACGAGTGCAAAATTCTCCTCGTGAGCCGAATAAATGTTCTCCATACCCGATTTGTACGCCTCGTTTCCGTTGAAATAGACGTTGTAGCGCGATGTCAGATTGTGATAGCCACGGTGTATGGGGGTGTTTTTGGTAGGCGAGCAGCATACCAGTAGCATAGCGGCAAATGCCATGCTCACAAAAGTTGCTGTTTTGCTTGTTTTCAACACGACTGGTTTTTTAGCTGTGCAAAAATAATTTTTCGCCGTAGTATAACAAACGGCTGAATTATTGAATTATTCTGCATTTGTTGCAAGTTATTTTTTCGTTGGTCCGCGGGGGGCAACGTTTTTGGCGGATGGCAAATAAGAAAAAGCCCCACTCCAATTGGAGTAGGGCTTTTTTCATATTGTAAGATGTTGTATTAGAACAACTTCTTAACTTGATTGTAAACATTTTCGGCAGTGAAACCGAGTTTCTCGTCGAGCACTTTGTAAGGTGCTGAGAACCCGAAGCTTTCCAAGCCCCAAACAGTGCCTTCGCTTTCAGGAACAAGACCTTGCAGGTTAACCGGCAGACCAGCGGTCAAGCCGAATTTCTTAACGCCTGCAGGCAGAATGCTCTTCTGGTAGTCTTTGCTCTGGCTGCGGAACAACCCTTCCGACGGAACGCTGACAATGCAAACCTTCTTGCCGTCTTTGCGGATAAGCTCGGCTCCGGCAACAAGTGTCGAAACTTCTGAACCGCTGGCAACCAGGATAACATCAGGATTGGCATCGCTTCCGGCAACAATGTAAGCGCCTTTGGCAGCCTGCGAGTAGTCGGTTCCGGCTGGCAGGTTGTTGATGTTCTGACGAGAGAGAATCAAAGCGGTTGGGGTTGCAGTGTTCTCCATTGCAAGCTTCCAAGCGGCTGTAGTCTCTTGTGCGTCGGCCGGACGAAGAACCAGCATAGAGTTTTGTCCCTTGTGGTTTTTCAGCTTCTCCATCAGGCGGATTTGAGCCTCTTGCTCCACTGGCTCGTGGGTCGGTCCGTCCTCGCCAACACGGAATGCGTCGTGTGTCCAGATGAACTTAACAGGCAATTGCATCAAAGCAGCCATACGGACAGCCGGTTTCATATAGTCAGAGAATACAAAGAATGTTCCGCAAGCCGGGATAACACCACCGTGCAGAGCCATACCGATGCAGCAGCAAGCCATTGTCAGCTCGGCAACACCAGCCTGGAAGAATGCGCCC